>JAAZNB010000212.1 GCA_012798515.1 Chloroflexota bacterium | reverse complement strand
CCGGGGCGTTGATGGTTTAAACCGGTATTTCTAGAGCGGCTCGAACCGGGCCGTGAAGTGGCGCAGCAGCGGGGGGCTGTAGGTAATGCGGAAACCGCGCAGCTCGTTACAGCGCTGGGATAATTCGCCCAGGGTGTCGGCCACGTAATCCAGGTGGGCCTGGGTGTAGACCCGCCGGGGGATAGCCAGACGGACGAGCTCCAGGTGCGGGTAGACCATCTCGCCGGTGTCCGGGTCCGGGTGGGCGAACATGACCGAACCGATTTCCACCCCACGGATGGCGCCTTGCAGGTACAGGGCAGCGGCCAGGGCCTGGCCGGGGAATTCGGCCTGGGGGATATGCGGCAGGAAGCTGCCGGCATCCACGTAGATGGCGTGCCCACCGGCCGGTTCGACGATGGGAACGCCATACTCCTGCAAGCGGCCGGCCAGGTAGGCGGTTTGCCCCAGGCGGTAGGCCAGGTAGGATTCGTCCAGGCCTTCTCTCAAACCCACGGCCATGGCATCCAGGTCGCGCCCGGAAAGACCGCCGTAGGTAGGGAAGCCTTCCCGCAGGATCAACTCGTTGCAGACATTCTGGTACAGCTGCTGGTCGCGCATGGCCAGAAAACCACCGATGTTGACCAGGGCGTCTTTCTTGGCGCTCATGAAAGCGCCATCTGCCAGGGAGAACATCTCTTGGGCAATCTCTTGGGTTGTCTTCTTCGCATAGCCAGGCTCGCGCATTTTAATGAAATAGGCATTTTCGGCATACCGGCAGGCATCGATGAAGAAAGGAATGCCGTTTTGATGATAGATTTCGGCCACCTGGCGGATGTTCTCCATAGATACCGGCTGGCCGCCGCCGGCATTGTTGGTCACCGTGATGGTTCCAAAGGGGATATTCTGAGGGCCCACCTTGTGAATGAAGTCGCGCAGCAGTTCCAGGTCCATATTGCCTTTAAAAGGCAGTTGGGACTTGGGATTGAGCCCCTCCTCCATCACCAGGTTGGTGGGCCGGCCACCGCGAGCGCGAATATTGGCGTCGGTGGTGTCGAAGTGCATGTTGGAGGGCACCGACATACCTGGTTTGATCAACAGGCTGGACAATATGTTTTCGGCAGCCCGCCCCTGGTGGGTGGGGACGAAGTATTCGAATCCAAAAATATCCTGCATGGCCTCTGCAAGGCGATAATACGACCGTGCCCCGGCGTAGCTCTCATCGCCTTCCATGATGGCTGCCCACTGCGACTGGCTCATTGCGCCGGTGCCGGAATCAGTGAGTAAGTCCACGAAAACGTCTTCGGCTTTGAGGGCAAATAAGTTGTAACCTGCTGTATGCATGGCCTCAACACGTGCTTGCGGCGATATCAATCGGATGGGTTCGACCATCTTGATGCGGAAAGGCTCAACGGGATATTTGGGCATAGAACCTCCTGATATATGGGTTGGATGGGGGGACAAGATTGAGTACACGTAAGTTTAACATATTTCCCGCTGGCTCGAAGTAAAAAACGAAAAAACCGCCCCTGAGGTCCTGGGTAGGATGCCAGGGGATATTCACGTGATTAAAACCGCTACAGAATCACAAAATGCCGTTATACTTGGGCCTATGATCGATTCAATCATTCGCGGCATGATCGGCACCTTCGGCAATCAGGTTTTGGATTTCTACCTCCAGAACAGTCTGGCAATCAACGGCAGCTTGTTGTTTTATGCCCTGTTGGTGGTCTATTCACAGCGGGTTTACCAGCGCTCGTTCCAATTCCTGGTGATTCGCTTGATGGGCAAGCGGGGGGACGTGTTCCACGGCAGCGCCGAAGAAATCAAGCGCCGCCTGGCAAGGACCGAGATTCCCTGGAGTGAAGCCAACCAGATTTCGAAATGGCCGTTTGTCGTGGCGCCGAAAAGCTTATTGCTGCGTTTTAAAACACCTAGAACATTGCAATCTCTGATCTCCCTGGACTTACTGTCCACTGAGATCAAGAGCATGGTTCCCGATGCCCACACAGCCAGCCAGGCGAAGGGAAAGGGAAAAGGCAAAGGCAAGACCAAATAGAAGGCCCGCTGTAAAGGGCCAGGGACAGATTGAATTGAAGCCCGTGGTTATTAGAAACCTGCGGACGGTCACCAGCCTGGGGTTGTTTGTCTTGAGCCTGGCGGTGTGCCTGTACACGATACTCCCCTTGGAACGCCAAAAACTTGTTATCCCGGTTAATTGGACCGGGTCAGCGACCTCTACCCAGGAAGCGGCTAACCAGTATCTGGTGGTCGATCTGCCCGTCGAAATGAGGGTGGGAGAGGCCGTCGACCTGGCTTTGCAGATCCGTAACAGTGAGCCGGCTGGGACCGACCCGCAGGAAACCCGCGGGCAGGTGTTCCAGCTGGAGGCGCCCGAAACCGGCGAGAACCGCGTGGCCGAAGCGCGCCTGGAGATCAGCGGCCTGGATTTTGCCCCCCATAGCATCCTGAGTACCCCGCTGCAGCCGGGACAGGATGTGACCTTTCGCTGGAAAATCCGTTCGTCCTATGCCGGGCAATATGCGGGCAAACTGTGGTTGTTTTTGAACGATTATTCGGCGGGGACCCACACAACGCAAGAAAACCCGGTGTTGGCCCGCCAGATCCAGATTCAAAGCCGGACCGTCCTGGGCCAGCCGGTCCCCTACGTGCGTTGGGCCTGCCTGGTTGGAGGCCTGGCGGCCATTCTGCTGGGCTGGCCGGTTGTGTGGGCTCGCTTCCGCCGCAAGGCGGCGCCGCTGCCCTGATTCCCGGGTTATGGGGGGACAGGTCGCTTGCCCGGCGTAGCCGAGATTTTTTGTTTAACGTGAATTCGCTGCCAACCGGAAGAGGATAATTTATAAAGTAACTCTTATTTAGCTTCATAGGCTGAATTATATTTGTGATAGAATTAACTGGATTTAATCATGGCCCCTGGGATTACCGGTAAGCGATTAAATATTCTGGACATGGCGAAGGAGCAGATATGTTGAGCGATTGGCTCTATATTGGCGTCTTTCTGTTGGTGTCCATGTTTCTGCCTGCAGCTGCGATCACCATCGCGGGCATTTTATCCCCACGTAAACCTAACGCAATGAAAGATTCGATTTACGAATGTGGCGTCGAGACCGTGGGTGAAACATGGATACAGTTCAAGGCTCAGTACTACATTTTTGCCCTGGTCTTCCTCGTCTTTGACGTCGAAACGATCTTCTTATACCCCTGGGCGATGGCATACAACCAGATGCTGTTGTTCGGCGTGGTCGAGGCCATCCTTTTCATCCTGATCCTCCTGGGCGGCCTGTTGTACTGCTGGAAAAAAGGCATCCTTCAATGGACTTAACTGGCGTAGAGGTGGGAAGAACGCATGGATTTTCTGATTGATCCAATTGGATTTATAACGCGGTGGTTCGTTGCTTTGTTAGCCACCTGGGGGTTGCCTCCGGGAACGATCGATCTGGTCTCGTCCGTGGTGGGCAGTTTTATCCTGGCCACTTCTGCATTGATATTCGTCATCTTTCTGATCTGGGTTGAACGTAAGATCATTGGGCGGATCCAGGACCGTTTTGGTCCTAACCGGGTTGGGCCGTGGGGGATCTTCCAATCGTTCGCCGACATGTTCAAGATCTTCACCAAGGAATACATTACCCCGCGGGGCGCCGACCGCATCCCCTTCAACCTGGCGCCGGTATTGGCCGTGGGGTCTGTGCTCATGGTGTGGGCGGTGATTCCCTTCAGCGTCAGCGTCTACGGAGCCGACTTGAACGTGGCCGTGTTGTACATCGTGGCAGTGGGCACCCTGGGTGAGCTGGCCGTGGTGTTGGCCGGCTGGGGATCGAATAACAAATTTGCCCTGGTGGCGGCTTTCCGGGCTGTGGCGCAGCTGATTTCTTACGAAGTGCCCCTGGTGCTTTCTTTGATCCTACCGGTGATGTTTGCCGGCTCGATGGGACTGCAAGCGATCGTGCACGCCCAGGGCGTGTGGTTCATCTTCCTGGCGCCGGTGGCGGCGCTGGTGTTCTTCACCGCCTCCACGGCGGAGGTCGGCCGGGCGCCGTTCGATCTGATGGAAGCAGAATCTGAACTGGTGTCGGGGTTCAATATCGAGTACTCCGGTCTCAAGTTTGGCATGTTCTACGTAGCCGACTTTTTGCATGCCTTCACCATCTCTTTGTTGTTCGCCGTCTTATTCCTGGGGGGATGGAACGGACCCGGCGCCGAACAATTCCCTATCCTCGGTTTTGTTTATTTTATTCTCAAAGCCAGCCTGGTGTATTTCCTCAACATCCTGTTGCGCGGTTCGCTGCCGCGCTTCCGCATCGACCAGATGATGGACCTGAACTGGAAGGTCTTGACGCCCATCTCGCTGGTCTTGCTGGCGGTTACGGCGCTGGTCTATAAGCTCATCCCGGCCGGCATGGTCTTCTTGCAAGTTGTGGCGCTGCTGGCGGCCAATGCAGTGGTGGTCGTGGCAGCAGATTGGATCATGCGCCGTTCCATGGCGCGTAAGCCCAGGCCGGTGGTGGCGCCGGTGCCTCGCCCGGTGGCGCGTGCGGAGCAGCTGCCTACACACAACGACGCTGGAGGATAACCGATGACACCCCTGCAGATAGTTTTCCTGATTGTGGCCGCAATCACGCTTTTCTCGGCCGTCATGGTGGTCAGTGTACGCCGCCTGATGCATGCGGCCTTGTTTCTGGTGCTGGCCTTGTTTGGGGTCGCCATGCTTTTTGCCACGCTGGAATCTCGTTTCTATGCCGTCGTGCAGCTGCTGGTGTACGTGGGCGCCATTGCCATCCTGGTCATATTTGCCATTATGTTGACCCGTAAATTGATGGAAGATGCCACTCCCCAGTTAAACCGCGGCTGGGGCCTGGCGGCCATCCTGGCCGTGGTTTTGTTTGGCGGCCTGACGGCGACGGTCATGGCCTGGCCGGCGTTTCAGAGCGCTACTCGCAGCGTTGCGGCGGGCGGCGAGGACGTGATGGCGTTGGGTGAAGCTTTCGTCAACCCCGGCGGATACGTCATCCCGTTCGAGGTGGCTTCGGTGCTCTTGCTGGCGGCGTTGATCGGGGCGGTGGCGGTGGCGATCGAACAGAAAGGAGCGCGGTCTTGATCCCTCTTTCCTGGTATTTGATCTTTTCGGCGGCATTATTTTGTATCGGTTTGTTTGGCGTCCTGGCGCGAAAGAACGCTATTGCAATCATCATGAGCCTGGAGTTGATGTTGAACGCTGTCAACGTTAACCTGCTGGCGTTTTGGTCTTACCTCTATGGGCTCCAGTTCGACGCCCTGGTCTTCGTTGCCATCGTATTTACGGTCGCGGCCGCCGAGACGGCAGTGGGAATTGCCCTGATCCTGTCGGTGTATCGCCGCCGTGAGACTGTGGTGGCCAGCGAGATAGATCTCCTCAAAGGATAACACGAACGATTGGTGACAGAATGACATCTGAGACGCTCCTCTGGATCATTCCAGCTCTCCCACTCCTGGCCTTTGCCCTGGTGGCTTTATTTTTCCACCGTTCCCGGGCGGCCAGCCACGGTTTGGCCGTTGGCGCAGCAGGGCTTTCCTGGGCGGCCAGTATGGTTGTCTTTGTGCGCGCCCTGTCTACCCCAGAACTCAGCGCCCATCCGTTTGAGTCTTCAATCGCCTGGCTGCCCATGGCAGATACCTGGCTGCGCATTGGCGTTCAGGTCGATCCACTTACGGCGGTGACGCTGTTCTTCGTGGCCTGGACGGTGCTGATGATCTTCATCTACAGCATCGGTTACCACAATTATGGCCAGCCGGTTGGCGATCACGACGCGCCCGGCCTGCCGCCTCACGGGGCGAGCGTGACGGATGCCTCGGGCCACCGCCACGCGGTGCCCTCGGTAGAGCCGATGTATGCCCGTTTCTTTGCTTTCATCAGCCTGTTTGCGTTTGCCATGTTCTCCCTGGTGTTGACCGATAACCTGCTGGTGCTGTACATCGCCTGGGAGATCATGGGCCTGTGCTCATATCTGTTGATCGGGTTCTGGTACGCCAAGGAATCTGCCCGTAACGCAGCCGTGAAGGCTTTCCTGACCACACGGGTGGGGGATATGTTTATGATGCTGGGGCTGGTGGCGTTGTATACGCAAACCGGCAGCCTGCGTTATGGTGAAGTACTCTCGTCCGCGACCTTATCCCAGCTCACTTCCAGTATTTCACCGGTCTTTTCACTCTCCTGGGCAGGATTGATTGGCCTGCTGCTGTTTGCCGGGACGGTGGGAAAATCGGCGCAGTTCCCCCTGCACGTGTGGTTGCCGGATGCCATGGAAGGCCCTACCCCGGTTTCGGCTATGATCCACGCCGCCACCATGGTGTCGGCAGGCGTCTATCTGGTGGCGCGCTTTTTCCCGCTGATTTCTGCCGGTTGGGCGGCCGGGGAGCCTTTGAACCCGGCCATGGCGAGCATGGCTTTTATCGGGGCCTTCACGGCCCTGTTCGCAGCCTTGATCGCCGTGGGGCAGAATGACATCAAACGCGTCCTGGCCTATTCCACCATCTCTCAGCTGGGATACATGGTGGCTGCGCTGGGCATAGGCGCCTACGTAGCGGCGGTCTTCCACCTGGTCACCCACGCCTTCTTTAAAGCGCTGTTGTTCCTGGGCTCGGGGTCGGTGATCCACGGCATGGAACACGGCACGCTGCATACCGGTGAAACCATCGACCCGCAGGACATGTTCAACATGGGCGGGCTGCGGCGGCGCATGCCGGTCACTTTCTGGACTTTCTTGCTGGGCGGCCTGGCGCTGTCCGGCTTCCCGCTGGTGACGGCCGGTTTCTGGTCTAAAGACGAGATCCTCTCCGGGGCGTTCCACGGCGGTCACCTGGCGGTGTTCATTGTCCTGGCGGTGGCGGCTTTCCTGACGGCCTTCTATACCATGCGCCAGATCACCCTGACCTTCCTGGGGGACGCCCGCACTACTTCCGCGGCGCACGCCGGAGAAAATCGCCCGGTGATGGTGCTCCCCCTGGTGGTACTGGCTTTCTTTGCCGTGACGGCCGGCTGGGTGGGCATTCCGGAGAACTTTCCCCTCATCGGTGGGCTGGCCCCGGCCTGGTTCGAGCATTTCGTAGGCAGTATGCTGCACGAAGCGGAGGCTGTCGAGGCGTTTAGCTTCGTACCCCTGGCTACTTCGCTGCTGGTGGCGCTGGGCGGTTTGGCGCTGGGGTGGTTGGTTTACCGGCGCATCCCGGCCGGCCGGCCGGATCCCCTGCGGCGTCCGCTGGGGGTGGTGTACACCTGGCTGCAGAACAAGTTTTACGTAGACGAGCTGTACCAGGCGGTCTTCATCCGGCCTTCTCTCTGGCTGGCAGAGACGTTTACATACCGCTGGATCGATTTGGGGATTTTAGACGGGATTCTGCACGCCATGGGGCGCCTTGCGTTGTGGCTGGGGGGCGTGCTGCGTAACGGCTTCGACGTCCCCGTGGTCAACGGGGGTGGAGACGCAGTGGGCGCCGGATCGCGCGGGCTGGGACGGGCCTTGAAAGCGATCCAGACCGGACGGGTGCAGCAGTACATGTTCCTGTCGATGGCAACCGTCGTCGTGGTGATCTTATTTTATTACTTTGTGATCCTGGCCTGATCAGGCACTCAGTGGAGTCAATGATGGGATTGATTTTCGACCATTTATTATCCTGGATCCTGTTTGTACCCACCGCGGGTGCACTTGTGCTGCTCCTCCTGCCGGCCCATCAGGCGAAATGGCTGCGTTGGACGGCTTTCGGGATCAGCCTGGTCCCGTTTGCCCTATCTCTGGCAGCCTGGTCTCGTTTCGTTCCTGACCAGGCAGGGTTCCAGCTGCAAGAGCAGGCCGCCTGGTATGCCGCGATCCACGCCTCGTATCACCTGGGAGTGGATGGGATCTCGCTCACCATGGTACTGTTGACCACTTTCCTGGTTCCTCTGGCGTTGTTGGCCTCTTTCAGCATCCAGGAGCGGGTCAAGGCTTACATGATCCTCTTTTTGCTGTTGGAGACAGGCATGCTGGGCGTCTTCCTGGCACTGGACCTGCTGCTGTTCTTCGTCTTCTGGGAAGTCGGCCTGGTGCCGATGTATTTCCTGATCAACCAGTGGGGCGGCGCCAACCGGAACTATGCCTCCTTGAAATTCATCCTGTACACCATGGGCGGCTCGCTGGGGCTATTGCTGGCCATCCAGCTGATCGGCGTGGTTGCGGGCACCTACGATCTACCGGCCCTGTTTACCTTATGGCCGGCGCTGTCGACCGGCACGTTACTGGGACTGCCGGTGGAAGTGGTCAAAAGCGTGGCTTTTTGGGCTTTCGTGATCGCTTTTGCGGTCAAAGTACCGTTGTGGCCATTCCATACCTGGCTGCCCGACGCGCACACGGAAGCGCCAACAGCCGGATCGATGATCCTGGCCGGGGTGCTGTTGAAGTTGGGCGCCTATGGGTTCTTGCGGTTGGTGCTCCCATTGTATCCCCTGGAATCCCATCAATACGCCGGCTGGCTGGCGGCCCTGGGCACCCTGGCGATCATCTTCGGGGCGCTGGGCGCCCTGGGACAGTCTGATTTCAAGCGCCTGGTGGCCTATTCGTCCATCAACCACATGGGCTTCGTCGTCCTGGGTATCGCCGCGGCTGCCTGGGCAGTAGGCACCTCCGATGCAGTCATCGCGGTCAACGGGGCCGTGCTGCAAATGGTCACCCATGGCCTCTCGGCGGCGGGGATGTTCTTCCTGGTGGGCGTCGTTTACGAACGCACACATACCCGCGACTTGAACGAGTATGGCGGTTTTTACTCCCAACTGCCCGTGTATGGCAGTATTTTGATCTTCGTGGCCATGGCTTCCCTGGGCTTGCCGGGCCTGGGCGGATTTATCTCCGAATTCCTGGTGGTGCGCGGCGCCTGGCCGGTGTTCACCCTGGCGACGGCTTTGAGCATGATCGGTCTATTCTTTACCGGGGCGTACATCTTGAAAGCGATCTTCAAAGTGCTCCACGGGCCGTTCAACCCGCGCTGGGCCAACCATTTGAGCGAAATGTCCACCCGCGAGTTGGTGGTGATTGCCCCTTTGATGGCGCTGCTGCTGTGGATCGGCGTGTGGCCGGCCTGGATCCTGGATTTGATCAACCGGGCCGTAATGTTCTGGTTTTCTTGAGGTGATGGATGCAGTTCCCAATTCTAAGCACCATGATTTTTACACCCCTGTTGGCTGGGCTGCTGATCCTGCTGCTGCCTGCACACCGCCGTAACTGGTTCCGTTGGATCGCACTGGGCGCCAGCGCCATCGCTTTGCTGCTGGCTGTGCTGGCTTACGTCCGTTACGACATCCCGGCCGGGGGATACCAGTTCATGGAAGAACTGCCGTGGGTACCGGCGTTGGGAATCACCTATCTGGTCGGCCTGGATGGGATCAGCCTGCCGCTGGTGCTGCTGTCTGGCCTGGTGTTGGTCAGCGGTGTGCTGGTATCCTGGAACGTGGAAGAACGGGCGCGGGAATTCTTTGCTTATTTTATGTTCCTGGGGGGCAGCGTCATCGGCGTCTTTTCGTCGCTGGACCTGTTCCAATTGTTCTTTTTCTTCGAAATTGCCGTTTTTCCCAAGTACCTGATGATCATCCTGTGGGGCTATCCCAAGACGCGTGAGTATGGGGGCATGAAATTGACCCTCTACCTGTTCCTGGGATCCGCAGTGGCTTTACTGGGCGCCCTGGCGATCTACGCCGGCTCCGGCCTGGGCACGTTCAACCTGGTGGCCCTGGAAGGGGCGCATTTCTCGGCCGAATTCCAGCGTTTCTGGTTCCCCTTCGTGTTCCTGGGTTTTGCCATCCTGGGAGGCATCTTCCCCTTCCACAGCTGGGCGCCGGACGGGCACGTGGCGGCGCCGACGGCCGTTTCGATGATTCTGGCCGGGGTGGAGATGAAAGTAGGCGCGTTTGCGGCTCTGCGGGTGGGCATCATGCTTCTGCCCGAGGGAGCCAGCTACTGGGCGCCGGCCATCCTGGCCCTGGCCACCATCAACGTGTTGTATGGCGCCTTCATCGCCATGATCCAAACCGATTTCAAGTACGTAATCGGTTTTTCTTCGGTTTCTCATATGGGCCTGGTATTGATCGGTTTTGCCACGCTATCGCCCCAGGGGCTGTTGGGCGCCGGCTTGCAGATGTTTTCTCACGGTATCATGACCGGCCTGTTCTTTGCTGTGGTCGGCATG
>JAAZNB010000211.1 GCA_012798515.1 Chloroflexota bacterium | reverse complement strand
GGCTTTCAGGTGATCTTGGATGGTGGCCAGGTACTCGTCGCTCAGTTCTCGAGTCAAGGATGTAAACAGGGTCAAAAAACCGTCCGATTCGAAATCCTCCCTGTGTTCATCTGCGATGTTCCTCAACCGTATCAACATTTCCACGAACATGCGCAATACGTTGATGGCGCGGTCCAGAATAGCAATGGGGTATTTGCTGAAGATGCCCCAATAAATTTTCTTCTCGTTGTCGATGGCTTCCACGGCGATCTGGTACATGGCAGCAACCAGGGTGGGGTTTTTCAGGCAATCTTTGAGTACGTTTTGGCGATACAGGATGGTCTCCGGGTCATTCTCCATAGCGGATAAGATCGCCTGGTGGGCCACCTGGAGTAAGAATTTGTCTCCGCTGGCCATGGCATCGAACAGGGTGCTCAATTCCAGGTCCTGCACCAGGGAGAGCTCGTTCCAGGGTAATGGCTGATCGAGGCCGAAATCACGATCCTTGAATAAAAGATAAGCCTTCATGAATGCAAACGCTCCTTCAAAGCACGATAAGTAAGCTGATATTTATCCGCAATGGACAGGGCATAAGAGAGGCCGTCGGCAGGTTTTCGCACGATTTTGAATGTGCGCATAGTCGTGTTGTCTGGCGCCACCGTACTGACCATGCTGACGGTTTTCGGGCTAAAGGTGGATAACTCATCGATAAAAGTAACGCAGATGCACAATAGATCCAGATCGATGATCTTCTCCAGCACTTTCTGGCTCAGGAAAATGGCGTCCTCCAGTGCGGTGGAGGTAAAGATCTCGTTCATGATGATGATGCTCTCCGGCGTGGCCCGATTCAGGATGGTGGTGATCCTGATCAGCTCGTCTTGCAATTTGCCGTGCAAATTCCCGATGTGCTCTGCTTTTTCGAAATGGGTGAAAAGCTGGTCGAATAGATAGAGTCTCGCCCGGCTGCCCGGGACAGGCAGGCCCAAACTGGCCAGATAATGTAACTGCCCAAAGGTGCGTGCGAAGGTGGTTTTACCTCCCTGGTTGGGCCCTGAGACGATGATGATGCGCTCCTCTCCCGCCAGGAAAAAATCATTGCAAATGACCGGGGACCCTGTGTGGAGCAGTTTATGGGCCAGGGCCAGGTCGAAACCATGGTAGCTGAAAATCGTTTTGCCTGGGTTCGAGACCTGTGGGTAGCAGAACTTCAACCCGGTCGATTTGAACCTCTCCATGTACTCCAGATAGGCTACGTAGAACTGGACCTCGCGATCGAAATTTTTGATTGTCTCATCCAGGTAGTCTCCGTTTTTCTGATAGAAATGATCCAACCGCGCAAACAGTTCGGGGTGTAAGAGGGCAACAAACTCCAGCACTTTCTCTTCCACGTGGTTCATTTCGATCCGTTCTGCTAATTCCACGCGGTAGTCCTTCACGGCCCCGCGTTTGAATTTCTCGAACGTCTTCTCGATCTCCACGCTGTAATCTGGCCGGACCTCGTAACGGCATACTCTGAACGAGTTTCCCTTGATGACAATGGAGTACTCAACCGAAGACAGGTCGGTTTTCAGCTGCCGGGTCTCTGCTACCAGCGCAGTGAAAGGCGCTGATTGGGTGTAGGTATAAAGATAGGTGCGCAGAGCCAGGAAGCCCCGTGAGTATAAATCCATGCCGGATAAATCCTGTAAAAGGACGCTTACGGCGTCAAAGTAAATCTCGACCGCATCCAGAAACCAGCTTTCCTTTTGCAGCCGGTAATGAAGCCTGGCGACCTGGGTTAAGTGATCACGCATGGCCTGCATTTTCTGCGCAAAGGATTCTATGACTTCCAAAAGGGTGTGGTTCTCCAGGTCTCGCAGGACCTCGTGGCGGTAATGAACGCCATCGACAGCGTGCAGCGGGGTGTAGAAAAATGGCTTCAAATCATAATCCGGTTTCCCGGCCGTAATCGCGTCGATCAATTGATCGAGGTTCAAGTCAACGAAAAAGTCGGGGGCAGTGAGCGTCTCTATTTTCGTCCCCGGCTGGTCTGCCAGAATACTTATCAAGCCCATGCGTAACCTCCTGATGAATTCTAATGAGCGATTCGAGCGTTCGCGAGTCTCCCGGGCCAGCGTGCACCTGCCGGCTCGTCGTCGGCGGTTTTCCACCAGTCCCATTCGCTCGACAAACAACCCGGCAAAAAGAAAAAGCCTCTACCAGAGGAAATCCTCGGTAGAGGCCATCAGTCTGAGAGACAATTGGCGCGAGCCTCATCGCAAAATATTTATTTTTACAATTTTACCACCGTACATATACGCTCCCAGGGTAAACACGTCATGGAAAAACGTTCTATCACGTCGAGCAAACTTAACTGGCTGATCAGCTGCCTGTCATTTTGGGGAGAAGGGTGTGGAAGCGCAAGCATCGGATGACGGTCGTACTTTGACCGCACCGTTTCTTGTTCAAATGAAAACGGGAGGGTCGCCCGAGCGGCCTGGGGGCGACCTCACGCCGGGGGCAGGATCGAGAACGGCTTGCTTCGCTGCGCTCCTGAAACAGTTGTCTGACATGGGATTCGTTTACCCTGAGGCGTTTCTCTACCCCTTGACGATTCCAGAAGCAAGCATAGAATAAGGATAGCGATGAGGCTCGCTAGAGAATAATCGAACTGCCGCCCACGGCTGATGGCCTCTGTCTTGTGAAATCACACGACAGGGGCTTTTTTATTTGCCTGTGCCGCGACCAGAATCTACGATCAGACTTAGGAGGAACCCAAAATGAGTAACATCGATCACGTACATGCTCGTGAAATTCTCGATTCACGCGGTAACCCGACCGTGGAAGTCGAGGTGACGCTGGACAGCGGTGCATTTGGCCGTGCGGCTGTGCCATCCGGCGCCTCGACCGGCATTCACGAGGCGCTTGAACTGCGCGATGGGGATCAGGCGCGCTTTGGTGGCAAGGGCGTGCTCCAGGCAGTCAGTCACGTCAACGATGAAATTGCCAGGGCCATCGTAGATCTGGATGCCCTGGATCAATCCGCCGTGGACCAGGCCATGCTCGACCTGGATGGGACGGCGAACAAGAACAAGCTGGGAGCCAACGCCATTCTGGGCGTCAGTCTGGCCGTGGCGCGCGCGGCCGCGGACGAGGTTGGGCTGCCGCTCTACCGTTACCTTGGCGGTGTGACCGCCAGGGTGCTGCCGGTACCCATGTTCAACATCCTCAACGGCGGCGTACACGCCAACTGGCAAGGCACCGATTTCCAGGAGTTCATGGTCGCGCCCGTGGGCGCTCCCAGCTTCCGTGAAGCGCTGCGCTGGGGCAGCGAAGTTTACCACGCGCTGAAAGGCGTTCTGAAATCAAGTGGGTATACCACCGGGGTTGGCGACGAAGGCGGTTTTGCGCCAGCGCTCAAGACCAATGCCGAGGCCGTCGAAGTCATCTTGAAAGCTATCCAGAAAGCCGGCTTCAGACCAGGCGAACAAATCGCCATTGCGCTCGACCCGGCCTCCAGTGGTTTCTACCAGGACGGCTTCTACAACCTGCGCACCGAAGGCAAAAAAGTGACCTCGGCCGAAATGGTGGAACTGTACGCATCCTGGGTCAAAAAATATCCCATCGTGGTGCTGGAAGACGGGCTGGCGGAAGATGATTGGGACGGCTGGAAGCTGCTCAACCAGTCTATCGGCGACCAGATCGAGCTGGTGGGGGACGATCTCTTCGTGACCAATGTCCAGCGGGTAAGGCGTGGCATTCAGGAAAACGTAGCCAACGCGGTCTTGATCAAGCTCAACCAGATCGGTTCGTTGAGCGAAACCATTGCCACGATCGAGATGGCGCGCAAAGCCGGGTGGGGCGCCATGGTCTCCCACCGTTCAGGGGAAACCGTAGACAGCTTCATTGCTGATTTTACCGTGGCGATGAGCACCGGGCACCTGAAAACCGGCGCACCGTGCCGGGGGGAGCGAGTGGAAAAATATAACCAGCTGATGCGCATCGAAGAAGAAATCGGCGACGCGGCCATTTACGCCGGCCGGAAGGCGTTTGTGCGTTAGCAGCCGGGGGGCAAACGTGGCGAAAAAGACCTCCATGGTAGGTTGGTTTCTACCATGGAGGTCTTATAAACGGGTCAGGCCGCTGAGAGACGGTTTGCAGCTAACGCTGACCCGGTATCGGCTGGCGTGGTGGCCCGGCGATGGTGAACCGGAGACCGCCGGGCCGTTCAACGCCCACCGGGGCCGGGCTTACTTGATCCAGGCTTGGGCGTCGTCTTGCAGGTTGGGCAGGGGCACGACGTCTCCGGTGTACGGGTTGATCAAGGCACTGGCCGGGACGCCGGCGGTAGGATCGGTGACGCTGACCAGGAGCCATTGTCCGTCCGGGCTCCACAGTTGGGGCAGGACAGACAGCGTGTCGTCGTTCAACGCACGGCGGTCTTCGCCATCCAGACCGGTGACGGTGAGCTTCCAGAGGTCGCCAAAGACCAGCTCTGCGACGTCCAGAGCGCGCCCATCCGGTGAGACGGAGTGAACCGGTTCGTGGGAAAACACCTGGCTCTCGCCGCCGGCCAGGTCGAGGCGATACACGATCCACCCGTCGGCTTCGCCCGGCAGGCTGTAGAGCAGGCTGCCGTCGGCCAGCCAGCCGAGGGTGCTTTCCTGCCCGGCGCCGTAGGTCAGCTGGCGCAGGTTCGCCCCATCCGGGTCGACGATGAACAGCTCGAAAATCCCTACACCGCGGTTGAAGACGATGTGCTCCCCATCCGGCGTCCACAGGGGGTTCGAGTCGCCATTGGCCGTGCCCGGGACCAGGCTGGAGGCGCCGCTGGCCAGGTCCAGGATGCGGATGGCGCCCTCCAGGGTGGTATAGGCCAGCCGGGAGCCGTCCGGCGAGACCGATCCATCCCCGCGCCCGTCCGGGAGCGGCTGCCGCTGGGAGCCGTCCAGGGCCGTGATGGCCAATTGCCAGACGCCGTTGAGGTCGTTCTGATCGGCCGGCCCATAGGTGAGCACCTTCTCGGGCAGTCCGGCCGGGAGACCTGTCTGTTCCGCCTGGATGACCTTCCACGTGCTGGCGGTCAGCAAGGCTGCCGGTTGGGTGGGCGCCTGGAGGGCTGAGACGGCCGGCGGCGTCCAGGCGGCCTCCAGGGTGTGGGCGTACTCCACCCCGATCTCGGTGACCGTCAGGGTCAAGGGGCCGGACGGCAGAGTATCGGTGTAATCGAACCCATTGAAGAAGCTGCCCGGGCCGTTCTCGCCTGAGTAACCGCTGAGGATGGGGTGTTCGCGGTCCAGCAGGAAGGCGGTGCGGATGCCGGTGTCGGAGGTCATTTCGAAGGCCAGACCGGTGGGGCCGGCCGTGATGGTGCGGATGGACAGGCTGCGTTCCCCGAAAGCCAGCTCCAGATCGGGCTCCCATACCTGTCCTGGCTGTGGAGCGGGGCCGGGATCGAACTCAAAGCTGGCGTCGACGGGCAGGTTGACCAGCAGGGCGTCGATCACCAGGGTGAGCGGGCCCGGCGTTTGCAGTGGGGCAGTCCGGATGGCAAAGACCGTCTGGCCTTGATCGGGGTGCATGCCGGTTTGTTCATCGTAATGAAGCTCGAAGCGCATCTCCTGCCCACTGCTATCCATCAGGTGCAGGGTCTTTTCCACATCGATCAGGTCGACGGCATCGAAGCCGGTTCCGGCCCAATGCAGGCTGGCGTAGAGCAGATAACCGTCCGCCATCTGCACGGCACGATCGAGGGTCAGGCTCAACGACGCCCCCGGGTCTGCCGCGGTTGCGGAGGGGGTCATCGCAGCGGCGGGGGTCGAGGTAGGGATCTCGATCACCGGGAAGACGGTCATCTCCGCCGGGGCAGGAATGAAGTGGAGCGGGATCTCCCAATCCTCCGGCGCTCCGCCGGGCTGGGTCTGGAACAGGCAGGGGATGACCAGCGTGGCGTCGTTGACACTCGCCGGCAGGGCGGCATAGTCGAAGCGGTGCTGGTAGCCCGAGGCCCAGGCTTGGATGCCCTGGGGGGTGGCCAGCAGCTGGCTGCCATCCGGGAGGCGCAGTATGGCCTTGTAGTCACAGGTGGTTTCGTTGGGCTGGGCGAGCATGGCGTTCCCGGGGATGCCATCCACCGAGTAGAGCAGGGTGGTGCGCTGCGGATCGAGAACGACCTGGTCCACCGTGAGGACCACGCCCTGGCGCGTGACGGCCACCGGTTCTTCCAGCACGCGGATCTGTCCTTCATTGACCAGGCCGACGCCCGGGATGTAGCCAAACCAGCGCTCGAAGGCGGCTTTGACGGCGGGTACGGTGTAGAACGTGACCAGCAATGCGATAGCGATCAACAGGATCGCTGAAATCCACTTCATTTTGGGGGGCATTTGAAGACCTTTCTTGGGCTGTATGCGGGCAATGATTGCCGGAGCCAGGTTGAGGTCCCTGCGGACGTGATCTTCAGCCATGGAGTCCAGGATCTGGGAATAGGATCTCGTTTTCATTCCTCACTCCTTTGCCAGCCGAGGAGCGTGCGCAGCCGAGACCGGGCGGTGTGCAGCAGCCACTTGACCGTTCCCGGCGCAACGTCAAGCGCGGCGCTCATTTCGGTTTCGCTCATCTCCAGGTAGTAGCGTTGGACCGCAACTGCCCGGAGGCGGGGCGATAATGCGCCGATGGCCGTGTGGATTGCATGTTTCAACTGCTCGTATTCCACCTGGTCCTCGACCGGGCTGGCGCTGGCCAGCAGGCGTTCGATTTTGTACAGTCCGGCGTCTTCGTCCAGGGACAGGGTCGCATGGCTTTCGTGCTCGACCTGGTTCAAGGCGGCATGGACGACCATGCGCAGGAAATACGGCTCGAAGGCGCGGCTCTCATCGAACTGGCGGGCTCGTTCGTAGAATCGGATGAACGCTTCCTGGACAACTTCCTCGGCGGCCTGGGCGTCGCAGGTCACCAGGTAAGCCGTCCGGACGGCTTTGGCCTGGTAACGAGCAATCAAGAGTTCCAACCCGCCGATGTCGCCGTGCTTCAAACGGCGAACGGCTTCGAGATCATCCATGTCTTGCTCCAGCAGTAGGTTGTGTGTTTCACATAGGATATACAGATAAGCGGGAAGAAAGGTTGGGTATGCCCTTCTGTAGTTTAACGCCTGGGTCGAGAAATCGCTACTTTTCAGGCGACCAGGCGCCAATGAAGCTGATCAAATCACCCAGGATGGCCGGTTGGGAAACGCGCAGGGTCAGCTCGCCGGTAGGGACCTGCGTATACAGGATGGACTGGTAGAAGTGGAACGGGTCGTCCGGGTCGAAGCTGCTGTTGCCGCCCAGGCTGCTCGGGTACCCCACCAGCTCGACTGCACATTGGACCACCTTCCCTCCGGCGCCGTCGAAGAGGAAGGTGTAGCCGCCGTCGGGGTTCTTTTGGATGGCATCCAATTCGAATTGGGCCGGGCCAAGTTGGATTTCCCGATCGATTGCCAGGGGCTCGTCTGAGGCCAGTACCCTGGCGCCATCGAACTCGATCTCGGCGTAGGCCTCTTTTTCGGGGAAAGAGCGCTCGTACAGGGTTTGCCTGGCGTAGACGGGGAAGGCGACGCCCGACCGGGGTACGACGAAGGTGTGCAACGTGGCGGCGTATTGCATTGCCTCTGGGTCCGAAAGCTGCTGGCGCAGGCCGTCTTCATATTGCCACAGCTCCAGCCGGGTGGCATGATCCGGCTCGGGCAGCGGCGCGCCGTTGGCGTCGAAGAGGACCGGATTGAAAGGTTCCAGGTAGCGCCGGCCGTTGGCCCGGATCTCGGGGTCGTACTGGTCGGGGTAAGCCCAGGTTACCCAGTATGACTCCGGGCGTTCGACCACGGCCAGGAGGATCATCTCTTCCTGGCGGTCCCCAGCCAGGATGCCGGCGGGGATGGCCGGGGTCCCATTCCCGGCCTCGGGCTGTGCGCCGGGCTCTGGCAGGGTGGCAGCCGGGCTTTCCACCCCGGCCAGGGGGGGCATGAG
>JAAZNB010000210.1 GCA_012798515.1 Chloroflexota bacterium | reverse complement strand
TCTTCCTTCCCGGCCTGGAGCTGGCTGTGGTTCCTCCTCGGGGTGGCCTACTTCGTCCTGCCCCTGTACGCCACCCTGGATTTCTCCCTGCGCATGAAGCGCGACGTGATCAGCCTGGCGGCTTACCAGCGCGCCCTGGCCGACCCGGAATTCATCAGCTCCTTCCTGTATTCCAACCTGATTGCTGTGGTGACCATCTTCGCCGGGATCCTCATCATCGTGCCCACGGCTTACTGGATCCGCCTGCGTTTGCCCCAGGCGCGGCGCATCGTGGAGTTCATCACCTTGCTGCCCTTTGTGGTGCCGGCCATCATCCTGGTCTTCGGCCTGATCCAGGTCTACGGCTCCCCACTGCGCCTGCCGTTTACCTCCATCGTCCTGATTCCTGCCCTGACCAACAACGACCTGGGCACCAACGTCTTACTGGTGGCCGGCTACGTCATCCTGGCGCTGCCTTACATGTACCGCTCGGTGGACACCGGCCTGCGCTCGATGGACGTGCGCACCCTGACCGAGGCCGCCCAGAGCCTGGGCGCCGGCTGGCTCACCATCATGCTGCGCCTGATCCTGCCCAACCTGCGCGCCGCGCTGTTGAGCGGCGCCCTGCTGACCTTTGCAATCGTGATCGGTGAGGTCACCCTGGCCTCCTTCCTCAACGTCCCCGTCTTCGGCCCCTACCTGTGGCTGCTGGGACAGCACCGCGCTTACGAACCGGCGGCGCTGTCATTTGCCAGCTTCCTGCTCACCTGGGCGGCGATGGGGGTGATCCAATGGATTACCGGCGGGCAAGGACAGGCCGCCGGCGCACACTAAAACCCGGTAAACTCATGACTCATTTATCGCTCACCAACATCCACAAACAATTCGCCACCACCACCGTGGTGCAAGACTTTAACCTGGAGATCGAAAAAGGCGAGCTGATCTCCTTCCTCGGGCCTTCGGGCTGCGGCAAGACCACCACCCTGCGCATGGTGGCCGGTTTCGAAACCCCCACCGCGGGGGCCATCGTCCTGGACGGCGAGGACATCACTGCCCAGCCGCCCAACAAACGCAACGTGGGCATGGTGTTCCAGTCTTACGCCTTGTTCCCCAACCTGACCGTAGCGCAGAACATCGCCTTTGGCCTGGAAGTGCGCAAGATGCCCGCCGCCGAGGCCAAACAGCGCGTCAAAGAGATGATGGCCCTCATCCACCTGGAAGAGTTCGGCGGGCGCTACCCCTCGCAGCTCTCCGGCGGCCAGCAGCAGCGCGTGGCCCTGGCCCGCGCCCTGGCCATCCACCCGCACGTGCTCCTGTTGGACGAGCCCCTCTCGGCCCTGGACGCCAAGATCCGCGTGGAACTGCGCCAGGAGATCCGCCGCATCCAGCAGCAGCTGGGCATTACCACCATCTACGTCACCCACGACCAGGAAGAAGCCCTGTCGCTCTCCGACCGGGTGGTGGTGATGAGCCGGGGACGTATCGAGCAGGTCGGGGCGCCCTTCGAGATCTACAACTACCCCACCTCGGAATTCGTGGCCTCCTTTGTAGGCCAGATCAACCTGCTGCCGGTCAACCTGGTGCAGGCCGGTGAGCGCGTGGTGCGCATCGAAGGGCAAACCCTGCGCGCCGGGCGCAGCGCCAGCCACAGCCTGGGCGGGGACGTGCGCCTGGCCGTGCGCCCGGAGGAGATCCACCCCGGGCACGTGGAGGGCCACAATCACCTCAGCGGGCAGGTGGAGAGCATCGCGTACCTGGGCTCGATCGTGCGCATCCGCCTGGCGTTGGAGGACGCGGCTCTTTCGATGGACATGTTCAATAACCACACGCTGCATCTGCCCCAGGTGGGCGAGCAGTTCGAGGTGCATTTCCCGGTCGAAGCCTGCTGGTTGATCTGAGGGCGCGCATGGATGCTTTTGCCCTGGCTTTGTTCGACCTGGACAACACCCTCCTGGAGGGCGACTGTGAAGCCCTGTGGGTGTCGTTCCTGTACCGCCAGAACCTGGTCGACCGGGCTTTCGTCGACCGGATTCTGGCTTACTACGCCGATTACGAGCGCGGCTGCCTGGATATCTACGCCTACGAGGATTTTCTCTTGCAGCCGCTGGCCGGCCATTCGCTGGAGGCCATTCAGGAGCTGCGCGCCCAGTATCTCAAGCAGATCCGCAGCACGGTGCGGCCGGATATGCAGCAGCGCCTGGACTGGCACCGCAGCCAGGGCCACCTGCCGCTGCTGATCACGGCTTCGAACGATTTTCTGGCCGAGCCGGTGGCGCGCCTGCTGGGCTTTGGCGAGCTGATCTGCACCCGCCTGGCGTGCGACGGCGAGCGCTGGACGGGCAAGATCCTGGGCACGCCGGCCTTCCGCGACGACAAGGTGCGCCTGCTGGAAGCCTGGCTGGTGCAGAACGGCCGTACCCTGCAGGGCAGCTGGGCCTACAGCGACTCGCACAACGACCTGCCCCTGCTGGGCCTGGTGGACCACCCCGTGGCCGTCACCCCCGACGACCTGCTGCGCCAGCACGCCCTGTCCCGCCGCTGGGAGATTTTGGATTTGATGTAGA
>JAAZNB010000209.1 GCA_012798515.1 Chloroflexota bacterium | reverse complement strand
CTGGATGTTCACCTGATGATCGAACAGCCTGACCGCTATGCCAAGAACTTCGTAGACGCCGGCGCGGATTACCTCACCGTCCACACCGAGGCCGATCACAACCTGGCCGAAACCCTGAAAGCCATCCGCTCTTATGGCGCTCGCCCCGGAATTGTGATCAAACCAGCCACACCGGCCAGCGACATCGAACCTTTCGTCTCTTTGTTCGATATGATCTTGATCATGACGGTCAACCCCGGCTTTTCCGGCCAGGGCTTTATGTCCGAAGTCGTTCCCAAAATCACCGAAGTGCAGCACATTTTACAGGCGCATCATTCGGACGCACTCATCGAAGTGGATGGTGGTATTACCTCCCAGACATTGCCCACCACCTATGATGCCGGTGCACGAGTTTTTGTGGCCGCCACGGCAATATTCAAGCATCCGGGCGGTATCGCTGCGGGCGTTCAGGAACTGCGCCAATCGGTGGGCGCTTAAAACAAAAATCACGGCTGGCGCCGCGATTCTTGTCAAGGATTTCCTAGCCGAAAGTTACGCCGTCTTCACCAGGGTCCGGATGCATTTGGCGCACAAAGTCTTGCGAACCGGGCGTCCGTTCTCCAGAACAGTGACCTTTTGAAGATTGGGGCGGAATTTGCGGTTGGTCGCCCGCATGGAAAAACTCCGGTTATGACCGAATGTGGTTGCCTTACCACAATTTTCGCACTTCGCCATTGTCAATAATCCTTTCGTCTACAAGTGCTGTCAGTTCAATCAGGTACAGCCAAGATCAGCCGCAAGGGAAGATTTTACCACAAGGCGTAACGAAGATCAAGAAAGCTGGTTCTTAATGAAAAGGGATCGGGTATGAAAGAAGAAATGAATTTGCTCGGAAATATTTATATTTCCCATCGCGCTATCGCTTCGATCGCACATCAAGCCGCCCTTGAATCTTATGGCGTCGTCGGCCTGGCTGCCAAAAATCTTGCCGAAGGGCTGGCACAGGTGCTGGTGAAAGACCCCACCCTGGGCGTGGATGTCCGTTATGAAGACAACAGCATCACCATCGACCTGTACATCGTTGTCGAATACGGTACCCGCATCAAATCGGTCACCGGCAGCATCTCAGATAGTGTCAAATTTAAAGTAGAAAAAGCCCTGGGGGTCCCTGTTACCCAAGTTAATGTTCACGTACGTGGGTTGCGTGTTAGCGATACAGATTAATTTTCCAACCGAGTCGGGTTTAACCTGACCTCAGGAGCGACATGAGCGAAAATCCATTGGAATCATCTAGGCCTGATTCTCCACAAATTATCATTGACGACACGATTGACGGGCAGGGGCTAAAGGTATTAATCGAATCCAGTCTGGCCTGGCTAAAGACAAACCAACAGTCTATCAATGCTTTGAACGTGTTCCCCGTACCCGATGGTGATACCGGCACCAACATGCTGCTAACCATGCAAGCCGCCTACAACGAGATCGCCGTCTCCGGTGAACGAAATATCGGTAAAATGGCACACTCCGTTGCACAAGGGGCGCTCATGGGTGCCAGAGGCAATTCGGGAGTGATCCTGTCTCAGATCTGGCGTGGTTTTGCCCGCGCGCTGGACAATCTGGAGACCATGGATGCTTCTCTACTGGCCAAAGCTCTCAACGAGGCGCGTAACACTGCGTATAAAGGCGTCGTCCGGCCGGTAGAAGGCACCATTTTAACGGTGATCAAAGATACTGCCACAGCCGCCGACGCCTTCCTGCAAGGTTCAAATGACTTGATGGCCTTGTTTCAGAGCGCCGTTGACGCGGCCGACCAGTCTGTACAGCACACGCCGGAGTTACTGCCGATCTTAAAACAAGCCGGCGTGGTGGATTCGGGCGGCAAAGGGCTGTTCACCATCCTCGAAGGCATGTTGCGCTACCTGAAGGGCCAATCACTCGAGACTCCCATCGCTAGCGTACAGCCGCTTTCCTTGATGAACCTGGATGAAACCCAGGAAGCCATCGAGCCGGGCCAGGATTACGAAGTGATCGTCGATTTCCGCCCCAACGGCGCTCTGAATCTGGACAGTTTTTACAACGAATTGACCCAGATTGGCACTTCGATCCAGGTCGGCGAAGGCGATGGCATGTATCGCATGCACATCCATGTCCCCACCGAAAAACGCTACCAGCCAATCGATTACATTATGGAGCTGGGCACGATTACCAAAGTTGCCATGGAAAACCTCCTGGCCCAGATGAACTCGGGCGAAAACAGGGGCGGCAGCCCGCTCAATCTCAGCAAAATCGAGCCCGGACAGATTGCCGTCGTCGCCGTATCCCCAGGCCCCGGGATCAGCAAGATCTTTGCTTCTCTGGGCGCCGCGGCAATCGTCGAAGGCGGCCAGACCATGAATCCCAGCACCGAAGAGATCCTCTCCGCTTTCGAAAACCTTCCTACCGACAAAGTTATTATCCTTCCTAATAATAAAAACATCATTCTGGCCGCCCAAAACGCCGCCTCCATGACCGTCAAAAAGGTCAGTGTGGTTGCCAGTAAAAATATACCCCAGGGCCTGAGCGCCATGCTGCGCTATCTCCCGGAAGGTGATTTTAGCCAGGTTTCCCAGGAGATGAACGAAGCCCTCAACGACGTCGATACCGGCGAGATTACCGTGGCAACCCGGACGGTCGAAATCAACGGTGTGGACGTCCAAGAAGGGGAAGTCATCGCCCTGTACAACGGGAAACTGGTACAGTCGGCCACGACACTGGAAGAAGCCTGCCTGGGCTTGCTCGAAAAAGCAAACGCAGCCGATAAAGAGCGCATCACCCTGTTTTACGGCAACAACATCAATAAATCAGACGTAAACCGCATTGCGGATAAGATCCGCTCCGTCTATCCCTCTCACGAGATCGAATTACACGACGGTGGTCAGCCGCATTACCAATTCATCATCTCGATCGAATAACCATGCCTTTGCCCATTTGTGTTGTCACCGATAGTTCCGTCCAGTTCGCCCACCCTTCTTTTCCGGGACGTGGCCTGGTCCACATCGTGCCGATTGAGATCTTATTCCAGGGAAACAAGTTCCAGGGCAGCGAAGAATTAAAAATTTCTTCCTTGCCCATCTCTCCCCGGCCGGACGCTTTCCCACGCCTGGAAACACCCTCCGAAGAGGTCTTCAGACAGGTATTTTCAGACCTGGGACAGTCGTATCGTCAGATCATCGGTATATTTATGTCCGAACAGTTGAGCCCGGTGTTCAAGAGCGCCGAAAAAGCTGCCAACGACCTACGCGGGCGGGTAAACATCGAGCTGATCGATTCTCAAAGCATCTCTACCGGGCTGGGCGCCCTGGTCGAAGCTGCCGCAGAAGCAGCCGAACAGGGCATCTCGCCTTCGCTTATCGAAAAAAACGTACGCGACCTCACCTCGCGCATCTATTCAGTGGTCTGCACGCCCGGCCTCTCTTACCTGCACCATAATGGTTTCGTAGACCTGGGCCAGGCGCGAATTGCCGACATGTTGGGGCTGTATCCGATCTTCTCTATCGAGGAAGGGTTCTTAACGCCCATCGAGAAAGGTCGTTCGCAGCGCTACATCTACGAATTCTTCCAGGAATTTATCGATGAATTCGAACAGCTCCAGCATATTGCCTTGCTACAAAATGTGCCGCAAAACAACAACGACATCCAGATGCTGCGCGAGCACGTTCAAGAGTGTTATCCCCAGACGTTGTTTACTACCCATACGTTGAACCTGCCCATTGCAGCTTTGTTTGGGCCCAAGACGTTTGGTTTGTTTGTGGTTGAGGCTGTAGAAAAAAAGACCCGATTGTAAATACATGTAGGGCAAGACACAGGCTATGGCATCACCCTTGCGTCCTTCCCTGGCAGGCTCGCTTGTTCTGTTATGCTGAATCCAGGTAATCCGATGGAAATCAGATGGAGAAGTGTGCGGGTGTGCATCCCGCACACATTTTAAAACCAGGTTTTATATGGCCTGCGCAATAGGAAGCAGACGTGCTGGAATGATTCCGCCGGCTGGCTGTCATCTATTTTTAATCTATACGATTATGCGGTAAAATTAGCCTATGCCATCATCCATCGAGAAGCTACAAAAATTCTTACGACTAGAAGCCGAACGTGGCTATGACAATCGCGCCGTCGTGGGCGGACTGGACAAGATCGTCCCGAACTGGGTCAGCGAAGCTCGCGAGCAGAATCTGGACGCCGAACTGATCCAACGCGTCACCCAGGACTTGAACAGTTATGGTGACATGGATCCTCTATCACGCCCCCCGGTCGTGCAATCCTTGCTGGATTATCTCCAGGAGCAACTTACAGCCAACCCCAGCCTGGCCTCCCCCGCCCCGGCCGAGAAGAACACTTCCGCGACCCGCGGCCAGGACCCACAGTCTCCCAAGGGCCAGCGTGAGCGGGACAAAGGGTCCAAAGGCGGTTCCGGTACACGCAGCCAGCCTTCCCGCCAGGCAGAGGACGTTTCTCACCTGGGCCTTAACGCGCCCCTCACCGTCTTGACCGGCATCGGCCATCAAAACGCCCAGACGCTGCAGAACCTGGGGCTGGAGACGTTGGGCGACCTCCTCTACTATTTCCCTCGCCGGTACATTGATTACAGCCAGCTCAAGACTATCAACCGTATCGAGTACGGTGAAGAGCTTACCATCATAGCCGGTGTGCAAAGCGTGTCCACCCGTCCGATCCGCGGCGGTCAGATGCAAATCATCGAAGTGATCGTCAGCGATAGCACCGGCTTCTTGCGCTTATCCTGGTTCAACCAGAACTGGATCGCCAACCGTCTGAAGCCCGGGGAACAGATCGTCATCTCCGGCAAGGTCGATATGTACCTGGGCCGTCTGGTAATGAACAACCCGGAATGGGAAACGCTCGACCAACAGCAGCTCAACACCAACCGCATCGTATCTGTGTACTCCCTGACAGCCAGGGTAACCCAGCGCATGTTGCGGCGGATCATTCACCAGACGGTATCCTTTTGGGCCCCGCGCCTGGTCGATCCACTCCCCGAAAAGGTCAAGCAATCCGCCGGTCTGGTCAACCTTGCTACTGCCATCCAACAGGTCCATTTTCCGGACTCGTTCGAGAAATTACAGGCAGCTCGCGCCCGCCTGGCTTTCGATGAAATCTTTATGCTCCAGCTGGGTGTCCTACGCCAGCGCGCCCAGTGGATGGTCGGAACTGCACAACAGTTCAACGCCAGCGACGAATGGTTAGAACAGCAGGTTAGCCGGCTGCCTTTCCGCTTAACGAGCGCACAACACAAAGTCATCGACGATATCCGTAAAGACCTGGCCTCCGGTAAACCCATGAACCGCCTGTTGCAAGGCGACGTTGGTTCGGGGAAGACCATCGTAGCTGCACTCGCCGCCATCCTGGTAGCCCAGGGCGGCGCCCAAACGGCCTTCATGGCCCCAACCAGCATCCTCGCCGAACAGCATTACCGTAATTTATTGCACCTGATGGCCACGTCTGCAGACGAAAATGCCCCGCTCAAGCCAGAGGAAATTCGCCTGTTGATTGGAGACACGTCTGAGAGCGAGAAACAAGAAATTCGGGAGAGCTTGAAATCTGGCGTCATCAAGATCCTGGTGGGAACCCACGCTCTGATCGAAGACCCGGTAGAGTTCGAGCGTTTGCAGTTCGCCATTGTGGATGAACAACACCGCTTTGGTGTCTCCCAGCGCTCCGCCTTGCGAGCCAAAGGGGAGAATCCTCACTTGCTGGTCATGACAGCCACACCTATTCCGCGCTCTCTGGCGCTCACCGTTTACGGTGACCTTGACCTGTCGGTGATGGATGAAATGCCCGTCGGCCGCCAACCGATCGCCACCTACGTCCTGCATCCCAGGGAACGGGAGCGGGCATATCAAATGATCCACGCTCAGATCGAAAAAGGCCACCAGGCCTTTATCATCTACCCGCTGGTAGAAAAAGGAGACCGGGACGAGGCCAAGGCAGCCGTAGAAGAGCAGGCGCGCCTCCAAAAAGAAGTATTTCCCCTGCTCAAGATAGGGCTGCTCCACGGGCGCTTGAAACCCGAAGAAAAAGATCGCGTGATGACTGCTTTCCGCGACCAGGAGTATCAGGTCCTGGTTTCGACCTCGGTGGTCGAAGTAGGCGTCGACGTGCCCAACGCCACCGTCATGATTGTCGAAGGCGCCAACCGCTTCGGGCTCTCACAGCTACACCAGTTCCGTGGGCGGGTGGGGCGCGGCCAGGATCAGTCTTACTGCCTGTTGATCCCCGAAACCGAGGACGCCGTGGAGAACGAACGCCTCACAGTGATGTCAGAAACCAACAACGGCTTTGTCCTGGCTGAACGTGACCTCGAACAGCGCGGCCCGGGTGAATTCCTGGGCACCCGCCAATCTGGTTTTAACGAGTTAAAAATGGCCTCATTGACTGACGTCCACTTGATTGAAAAAGCACGCCAGCAAGCACAGGCGCTCTTCGAGGAAGATGCAGATCTTTCTTTGCCTGAGAATCAAGAACTGAATAAAATGTTACGCCGTTTCTGGTCAGACGGCAAAGGAGATCTAAGTTAGATGGTACGCGCAGTTTTCCCCGGTACGTTTGATCCCGTACATTATGGGCACATCGATATTGCCAGGCGGGCTGCCCGCCTGTTCGACGAAGTTGTGGTAGCAGTATACAACCGTCCGCTTAAAAACCTGCTCTTCACCCCGGAAGAACGCCTGTTCATGGTGGAAGAGACTTTCCAACAAGACGAAAAGATTCGCGTCACCGGTTATGCCGGGCTGACGGTAGAGTTCTGCCAACAGATTGATGCCCAGGTCATCGTGCGCGGCCTGCGTGTGTTTTCGGATTTCGAGCATGAATTCCGCATGGCACTGGCCAATCACCGCCTGGCTCCCAAAATCGAGGTGATTGCCTTGATTACCAACGAAGAAAACACCTTTCTCTCCTCGACCACCGTCCGTGAAATTGCTTCTTTGAATGGAGATGTCAGCAGTATGGTGCCCCCCATCGTGGCCAAGGCACTCACGAAGCGTTTCCAGGAATTGGGCGATGGGCAACAGATCGTACAGTTTACGTCATTGAAAGACTAGCCGTTCGGGTGAGGGGAATAGGGGTCTCCTTGGGCTACCTATATACCTTTTTGAGGTTTAATATATACTTAATGTGAATTCGGGCTAAAGTAGAGAAAAACACTTATTGTGTTATTTTTGCCAGTTTCACGACCCAAAATAATACAAAAAGTCATTATCCCGAATAGACGCTACGTATACATCATCTGGCCTGGTTATTGCACGCATACGAACAAAGATGAGCGGAGGATGGCATGGATATCTTACATCTGGTTGACCGTTTGGAAGAACTTTTTAACGAAAGCCGATCCATTCCATTTACGCATAGTGTGGTAGTGGATGAAGACCGGATGCTCGACATCATCGACCAAATGCGCGTCTCGATCCCCGAAGAAATCAAGAAAGCCCAACAGCTGACCGCCCAGAAGGATCGCATGTTGGCCCAGGCGCAAGAAGAGGCCAACCGCACCATTTCTCTGGCGCGCGACAAAGGTGAAAAGATCATCGAACAAAACGAGATCGTCCAGGCCGCCCACGTACGCGCCGAACAAATCATCGAGCAGGCGCGCACGGAAAGTGAGATCACCAAACGCGAAGCCGATGAATATGTTCTGGAACGCCTGACCCAACTGGAGATGGAATTGGACCGCTTCCTGTCCCAGGTCCGCAACGGCATTCATTCCCTGCAGCAGTAATTCAAGCCCCGGCAAGGGTTAACAACAGCAGCGGGTGAAAGAGGAACCTCTTTCACCCGCTGCTCGTTCTCATTTCGGAAACAACTCAAGACGCGGCTTCTTCGAGCGTGGCTTCTTCCTGTTTTTTGGATTTGGCCCTGCGGCGGCGGATAGGTCTCTCTTCCACCGTTTCGGCCGTCGCGTGGAGCGCCACTTCCAGGACCTGGTCCATGTGGTTCACAGCCACGAGCTTCAGGTCATCGCGTACCTTTTTAGGCACTTCTTGCAAATCCTTGAGGTTTCGCTCAGGGAGGATAATCGTTGTGAGTCCGGCCCGGTGCGCCGCCAACACTTTTTCTCGCACTCCACCGATCGGCAGTACCCGGCCGCGCAGGGTAATCTCCCCCGTCATTCCGACTTCTTTATAGATCTTCCGATCCGTAAAGGCAGAGATCAGGGCACAGGCAATGGTGATTCCCGCGCTGGGGCCGTCCTTCGGGATCGCCCCTTCCGGGATGTGGATGTGGATGTCCAGGCGTTCGAAGATCTCCGCATCGATGTTCAATAAGGCGCATTTGGATTTCAAATACGATAGGGCCGCCTGGGCAGATTCCTGCATGACGTCGCCGATCTGGCCTGTGATTTGCAGGTTACCCTTGCCCTCCAGCACCAACACTTCGACCGGCATAATCTCTCCACCGTTCTCGGTCCAGGCAATGGCTGTGGCCACCCCAATCTCGTCCTGCTGCTCGGCCTCGGTCTGGAAGAACTGCTGCGGGCCCAGGTATTTCTCTACCATACTTTCACTGATGCGCGCCGGGTGGTGGCGATGTTCAGATTTCAAGCGCGCCATCTTGCGGCACATACGCCCAATCTCGCGTTCCAGGTTGCGCACCCCAGCCTCGTAGGTATATTCACGAATGATACGCCGGATGGACTGGTCCTGGAAGCTAATCTCACCCGCATCCAATCCACTCTCTTCCATCTGGCGCGGGACGAGGAAACGCTTGGCGATTTCCAGTTTTTCCTCTTCGATGTAGCTGGGGAACTCCAACACTTCCATCCGGTCCAGCAGCGCCGGTGGGATCGTACTCAAAGAATTGGCCGTAGTGATGAACATCACCTGTGACAAATCGTAAGACAGCTCCAGATAATGGTCGGAGAATGCCGTGTTCTGTTCGGGGTCCAGTACTTCCAGCAAGGCCGCCGATGGGTCGCCACGGAAATCAGCGCCCAGTTTATCGATCTCGTCCAGCATAAACAGCGGGTTGACCGACCCGGCCCGGCGCATGGTCTGCAAGATCCGTCCCGGCAAGGCCCCGATATAAGTGCGCCGGTGGCCGCGAATTTCTGCCTCATCCCGTACGCCTCCCAACGAAAGGCGCACGAACTTGCGCCCCAACGCTTCTGCAATCGAGCGCCCCAGGGAGGTTTTACCCGTACCAGGAGGACCCACAAAGCACAGGATCGGCTGCCGGGAGCGCTTGGGTTTCAGGCTGCGTACCGCGATGTACTCCAAAATACGATCTTTGGCCCGCCCTAGACCGTAATGATACTGGTCCAGGACCTTGGCCGCGTGGCGTACGTCCAGGTTATCCTCGGTAGATTGGATCCAGGGGAGTTCCAGAATCCAATCCAGATAATTACGGATGATGCCAACCTCGGGCGCCATGGCCGGCATTTGTAGCAGCCGGTCGGCTTCTTTCAGCGCCGCAGCACGGACTTCTTCCGGCAGCTCGAACTGCTCGATTTTGGAACGCAGTTCGGTGACCTCGCGCATCCACAGGTCGCCTTCACCCAGCTCAGTCTGGATGGCCTTCATCTGTTCACGCAGGTAGAATTCGCGCTGCGAGCGGTCTACTTCGCTTTGCACCCGGGTCTGGATCTCATCTTCCAGCTGGAGCACGTCCAGTTCCTGGGCCAGGAGCCAGTTGACCCGCTTGAGGCGTTCGTCGGGGGCTGAGATCATCAACAAGGCCTGGCGCTCTTTGAACGGCAGGGAAATCGCCGTTGCCACCATATCGGCTAACCAGCCCGGTTCGGTAATGTTCAGAGAAAACAGGTGGGCTTCATCAGGCAGGCTGCGGTCCAGCTGAACGCAGCGTTCAAAAAGGTCTCGCGAGGTGCGCATCAAAGCGTCAGTCTGGCGGTTCACTTCTACGTCTTCTTCGATGGGACGCACCCGCACCTTGTAGAACGGCTCGATCTGGGTAAACTCGACCACTTCGACCCGCCGGCGGCCCTGCACCAGGGCAGAGCTGTTGCCTTCCGGCATGCTCAACAGCCGGCCGACCGCCATTTCCACGCCAATGGGCAGAAAGTCGGTAGGCAAGGGCTCTTCGATGTCGGGATCGTTCTGGATCAGGGCAATCGTGGTCTGGAAATTAAACTGGGCTTCCTGAATGGCCAGGAGGTTCGGCCCAGGGGTCACAAAGATGGGAGAAACCATGTGTGGGAAGACGACAATGTCTCGAAGCACGATCACCGGGCATTCGATCAGGCCATCCTCGTCTGGTTCACCTTCTGGAATACGGTACAGCTCTTCGGTACGCTGGTGTAAACCAGAGGTATATTCTTCGGAATTCTCTTGACGTGAAAACCAATCATCCGACTTCATTAAAGAATACTTCCTTTAAACCTTATTTTTTCCATACTTCCCCGAATTATTGCACGTCTTCAGAGATTTCAAATTGAGCGACCGGTAAACCAACTTGCTGTAAGACTTCTCGCACAGCCGCGGCGATAAACAGGCTGCCGGCCACCACGACTGCTTTTTGATTGCTACTAAATTCGAGCGCTTTGGCTACGGCCGCCTCGACCGGCAGGACTGCCTCCACCGGCGTACCGTATCCTTGCGCTAATTCTACCAGTTTTTGAGCGTTCATCGCCCTTGGATGGATCGACTCTGTAAAAATGACGCTATGCACCGAGGGCAGCAGCTCTGCAAACATGCCATCGATGTCCTTGTCTTCGGAAGCCCCGAACACCAACACCACCGGGTAATCCGGGATGTAATCCTTGATGGCCTGGCTCAGGCGCCGCGCCGAATCCCGGTTATGCGCTGAATCGATGATGATGGGCGGGAACCGTTGCAGCACCTCGAAACGCCCCGGCCAGAAAACGCTGCGAAAGCCATCCAGGGCATCTTTATCGCTCACGGCCAATCCCCGTTGGCGTGCAATTTCCATCGCTGCGTAGGCCGTGGTCGCATTTTCTACCTGATGCAGCCCCAGGAGCGGGATAGAAACCTGTACCGGCCGGCTGTCCGGCTCGATCTGTGACCAGACCTGGAAAGTCTGCCCATCCATAGAATGCGCCATGGGTTTGAAAACCACTTCGCTCCCCACCAGGGTGAGCGGGGCTTCCCGCTCTTCTGCCACCTGAGCAATCGCCTCAAAAGCCTCCCGGTTTTGGGGTGACACCACCACCGGCGTATGCGGCTTGATGATGCCGGCTTTTTCGCCCGCGATCATTTCCAGGGTGTTACCTAATACCGCCGTGTGATCGTAAGAGATCGACGTAATCACAGACACCAACGGATCCACCACATTGGTGGCATCCAACCGGCCCCCTAATCCCACCTCGACCACGGCCACGTCTACTTTTTGCCGGGCAAAATACATGAACCCCAGGGCCGTGGTCAATTCGAATGTCGTGATGCGTTCCACCTTCTCTACCCACGGCTTCAACTCATCCACCAGAGTGGTGATCATCTTATGGGAAATACGTTCTCCGTTGACCTGGATCCGCTCCGAAAAATCTTGCAAATGAGGTGAGGTATAAAAACCGGTGCGATACCCGGCGGTTTTATAGATATTGGCCAGGATGGCCGCCACAGAACCTTTGCCCTTCGTCCCCGCCACGTGAATAATCCGGTACTGTTGGTGTGGATTACCCAGGTACTCCAAAAGCTGCCGCATTCTTCCCAGGTCGAATTTTTCGGGGGAATAACGGAAGTTACGGGTTAGACTGTAATCAACAAAACGATATAAATAGTCTAGAGCATTTTGGTAATCAAATTCGTCTTGGTTCATGCGGCTTTCCTACCGTCCTGATTGAGAAGGTGACAGACAGGGATTGTACCCGCCGGGGGTAGATAAAGCAAGAGAGATTGTACATTATGAGAAAACATTGACGGATCGGCCCGCTTCAAGTACAGTAGGGGCACATGGCCAGCGTCACCGGTATTTTGACCATTCACCTGCAAATCCCCGGTTGTACCTCCCTCAAGGAGAAACGCAGCTGGGTCAAGCCTGTACTGGCCAGGCTGCATCGTGAGTTCAACCTCTCGACCGCCGAGGTCGATCTGCAGGACCGTTGGCAGGAAGCCGTCCTGGCCTGCGCCATCGTCAGCAGCAGCCGCACTCACGTCCAACAGACCCTCCAACATACGCTCGGCTACATTACCCGAACCTGGCCAGACCTGCTTATTCTGGATGATAGCATAGAAATCCTATAATGTAGAACCCATTAAATCAGGACAATTCACCACCTGAAAAAGTTACATATAACACGCCATGCTTTTAGTTTTATTCCGGTAAACTAAGGCTGATTATTGACGCCTTTTGTAGGAGATTCCTTTGTATTCACCTCAAGAAATCCAGGAACGCCTGGAACAAATTTTATTAACGGTACAAAAACCCGGCCGTTACGTCGGCGGCGAATACAACCAGGTGATCAAAGAGTGGGACGCTGTCTCTACTCACGTCGCCCTGGCCTTTCCGGATATCTACGATATCGGCCTTCCCAACCTTGGGATAACCATCCTGTACCAGAGCCTCAACCGCCGTCCCGACGTGTGGGCCGAACGCACCTACTGCCCCTGGACCGACATGGAAGCGCTGATGCGCCAGGGCGACATCCCGCTCTATTCTCTGGAGAGTAAACACCCTCTGGCCGCATTCGACATCCTGGGCATCACACTCCCCTACGAAACCTTGTTTACCAATACCCTGAACATGTTGGATCTGGCGCGCATTCCGATCCGCTCTACAGACCGGGACGCAAGCCATCCCCTGGTCATCGCCGGTGGACACGCCACCTTCAATCCGGAACCTATGGCGCCCTTCATCGACGCGTTTGCCATTGGAGAGGGTGAAGACATCATCCATGAAATCGTAGACGCCCACAGCCAATGGAAGGCCGCCCGGCAATCCCGCCAGGAGCTGCTGCACACGTTGGCTCGTATCCCCGGGTTATACGTGCCAGCCTTCTATTCGCCTCGCTACTACGCTGATGGCACGATCGCCGGAGTCGATCGCCTGGCCGGCGATCTACCTGCCCGCATCCACAAACGCATCATGCCGGAACTCCCCCCGCCACCGACCGACTTTATCGTACCCTCCATTGAGGTCGTCCACAACCGGATCTCGGTCGAGATCATGCGCGGCTGCACCCGGGGGTGCCGATTCTGCCACGCCGGAATGATCAACCGCCCTGTTCGTGAACGCCCCGTAGACGAGGTCGTGCAGGCCATCGAGTCCGCCCTCGACCAGACCGGCTTCGAAGAAGTGGCCTTGCTATCGTTGTCGTCGTCAGATTACAGCCATATCCACGAGCTGGTGGAGAAGGTCAGCCAGCGCTTTTCCAAACAACGCCTGACCATCTCGCTCCCCTCGCTGCGTATCGAGACTTTCTCGGTCGATCTGCTCAATCAGCTCAAGGGATCACGCCAGGGCGGCTTTACCCTGGCCCCCGAAGCCGCCACCGAGCGCATGCGCAACATTATTAACAAGCCCATCTCCTCCCAGCAGCTGCTGGAAACCGCCGAGGCGATTTACAGCCGCGGCTGGCCGACCCTCAAGCTGTATTTCATGATCGGGCATCCCTCCGAAACGCTGGAAGACGTTCAGGCCATCGCCGACCTGTGCAAAGCCGTGATCGCTGTGGGCCGCAAGGCCATCGGCCGCCGGGCCGCCTTGCACGCCGGGGTCAGCACCTTCGTGCCCAAGCCTCACACTCCTTTCCAATGGGTGCCTTGCGATACCGAGGAACAAATCCGGGCCAAACAGGAACTGCTGCGCCGCGAATTGCGCGGGCCCGGCCTCAAGCTGAATTGGACCGACCCTCGCGAGACGTTGATGGAAGCCTGGCTCACCCGCGGCGACCGCCGCATGGCGGAAGTCATCTACCAGGCCTGGAGCAATGGCGCCCGGTTCGACGCCTGGCAAGAGCATTTTTCCCAGCCGGCCTGGGAACAGGCTTTTGACGCCTGTGGCCTCAGCCCCTATTTCTATACCCACCGCCAGCGAGCCCTGGACGAAATCTTCCCCTGGGACCACATCGACACCGGGGTACGCAAGAAGTTCCTCCAGGAAGACTACCAATGGAGCCTGGAAGGGCGGACGCGTGGCTTCTGCCGTGAGGCCTGCTACGCCTGCGGCATCCTGCCCTCCTTTGCCGCCCTCCGGCGCCAACATCCAGGAGAGTCATGGAAATGCCCGGAAGTGAAATCTCCAGCTCACGCCGCCCTGGCTCTCGATGGAGCAAACCAATCATGACCCGCCTGCGCATCCGCTACGCCAAAACCGAAGCTCTCCGCTATACCAGCAACCTGGACGTACAGCGCGTGTGGGAACGTATGCTGCGCCGGGCGCGTCTGCCGCTTACATACAGCCAGGGCTTCCACCCTCAACCCAAACTCAACCTGGCCTGCCCACTACCCCTGGGCATCACCAGCCAGGCTGAGGTGATCGACGTCTGGTTGGACGAAGACTGCGCGCCGGAGGACGTCTTCCAGCGATTGCACCGTACCGCCGCCCCCGGGATCGATATCCAGGGTATCGATTGTGTGGCCATGGAAGAGACCTCCATCCAAAATCGGATCGTGGCCGCCCGGTATCAGGCTCAGATTCTGGTCGACCTGACTCCTTCCGAGCTCGTTGCCCGGGTGAAGAATTTCTTGGAACAGCCTTCCATCCTTCGCGAACGCCGGGGCAAGATTTACGAT
>JAAZNB010000208.1 GCA_012798515.1 Chloroflexota bacterium | reverse complement strand
TCCTCACAGCACTGTTCACTCAACAGGCTGGCGTGCCCGATGATCAACCCCAACGGGGTGCGGATCTCGTGCGAGGCGATCGCCATGAAATCGCTCTTCAAGCGGTCCAGCTGGGTCACCTGTTGTAACGCTTCTTGTGTCTCTTCGATCAAACGTGCGTTTTCGATGGCAATTGCCGCCTGGGCGCACAGCGTCTCTAGAATTTTAATGTCTTCCTCGGTATAATGAGCACCGTTCAACTTATTGATGGATTCGATGACACCAATCGTTTTACCTTTGACCGTCATGGGCACAGCCATGATCGAACGCGTGTTAGTGTTCACCCCACGATCTACCACACGAAAGATACGGCTGTCCTGGGAAGTGTCGTTCAGGGCCATGGGCTTCTGGTTTTGAAACACCCACCCGGCCACACTGCGGTCGAGGGGGACGCTGATGGGCTGTAACGAATCGATCACGTACCACGGGGCGGCAATAAACCGTAACGAATGGGTATCTTTTTGATAGAGCAAAATCGAGCTGGATTCACTTCCGGTAAGCTCGGAGGCGGCCTCCGTCAACGAGCTTAGTAATGGCTTAAGTTCTAGATTAGAACTTAATAATGTGCAAATTTCGAGTAAGCGCTCCAATCGGCGAGTATAATCAGTGATGGACATAAAGAATGTGTACCCTCTTGATCGCTAAAGGCATTATAGCACGAACACAATTTTGATCGTTGGCCCAAACCATTTTCTAAGGAGCTAATCTATGAGTGAAAACAACCAGAAAGTTCGTGTGGCCATCATCGGTGTTGGCAATTGCGCCTCATCTCTTGTTCAAGGTGTGCAGTTTTACAAGAACGCTGCTGATACCGATCGTGTCCCGGGTCTGATGCATGTCAACCTGGGGGGCTATCACATCAGTGACATCGAGTTCACGGCTGCTTTCGATGTCGTTGATACCAAGGTTGGAAAAGATTTATGTGAAGCAATTTTTGCCTACCCCAATAATACCTACAAGTTTGCCGACGTTCCGCAGCTGAATGCGCCGGTCTATCGCGGGATGACCCACGACGGATTGGGGAAGTACCTTTCACAGGTCGTCACGAAAGCGCCTGGCCCTACCGCTGACATCGTCAACATCCTGCGTGAGACCAAGACAGACGTCGTCGTCAGTTACCTGCCGGTCGGCTCCGAAATGGCGACCAAATGGTACGTGGAACAGATCCTGGATGCCGGCTGCGCCTTCGTCAACGCCATCCCGGTCTTCATCTCCAGCTCCGAGTACTGGGGCGAACGCTTCCGCCAGCGCGGCCTGCCCATCATCGGCGACGACATCAAGAGCCAGGTCGGCGCCACGATTATGCACCGTGTCCTCACCAGCCTGTTCGTCGACCGCGGCGTGCGCCTGGACCACACCTACCAGCTGAATTTCGGCGGCAACACCGATTTCATGAACATGCTGGAGCGCGAACGCCTGGAGTCTAAAAAGATCTCCAAGACCGGCGCCGTCACCAGCATGCTGCCGTACACCCTCCCGGCCGAAGACGTCCACGTTGGGCCGAGCGACTACGTGCCGTGGCTGACCGACCGCAAGTTCTGCTACATCCGTATGGAAGGCACCACCTTCGGGAACGTGCCGCTCAACCTGGAAGCCAAGCTCGAGGTGTGGGATTCTCCCAATTCAGCCGGCGTGATCATCGACGCCATCCGCTGCGCCAAGCTGGCGCTCGACCGTGGCATGTCCGGTCCATTGATCGCCCCATCTTCCTACCTGATGAAGACCCCGCCCAAGCAGTTCAAAGACAGCATCGCCCGCGAGATGATCGAAGCCTTCATCCGCGGTGAAAATCAGGAATAATATTTCAGGTTCACCGGTAAGAAGTTTTCAAAACAACGAATGAGATCAACCACCACTAAAACTTCGTGCAGGCAGTTCTACAGAATCATCCCCGCTGTTTTCGCGCTCATCCTTCTGTTGACTGCCTGCACCGGTGGCCAGTCTGTAGCGGCAACTGGCCCCACCCTAGACCCCACGCAGGCCTTCGTCAACGCCTTGCTGACCGCAACCTACGCCATTACGGCGCCCACGCCCACACCGACCCTGGCCGAGCCGACCGCCACCCCCACACCGGTCACGCCCACGCCCGATCCCAACCGCACTCCACCGGCCCTGCCGGCTACCTTCCAGACGTCCTATCTCAACACCGTGGACCTCCCCCACACCTACGTCCAGGACACCTGTGAGTATTTGAAGATGCGCTGGGATCCCAACAACAGCGTTCCCGGGACGGTGGTGATGCCCATCATGTTCCACTCGGTCACCGACGACGCCATCAGCCGCGATTACCAGATCACCCACGATTACCTGGTGCAGCTGCTGCGCGATCTGAAGGACATGGGCTTTGAAGCCATCGACATGCAGCAGATGGCCGATTTTATGCAGTACAATGCCAAGATTCCGCAACGCTCTGTGCTTTTGATCGTGGATGACCGCCACAACCCGGAATACTTCGAGACCCACTTCATCCCCCTCCTGGGCGATTACGGTTGGAAGGTGGTCAACGCCTTCATCAGCCACCCCAACACCTCGCAAGAGCTGTGGGACGGTAACGCCCGCCTGGGCGCCGAGGGCTGGGTCGATTTCCAGGCCCACGGCGTCGTCCACAACATTCCCATCAGCAATTTCCCGGATAACACCTATCTGGATACAGAAGTGTACGGCAGAGTATCGGGCGACGAATTCATTCACAATGAGCTCTTCGGCCCCATTGAGGCCTTCCAGCAGCACTTCAACAAGACGCCTATCGCCTATATCTGGCCCGGCGGTGGTTTTTCCGAAACAGCCGTCCAGGTCGCCCACGAAGCCGGCTATCGCCTGGGCTTCACGGTCAACCCGCGTGGCCCGGTGATGTTCAACTGGGTGCCATTGGCCGACGAAGCCGATCCCAACCGGCCGACCTGGCTGCCGGAAGGGCAGATCAGCGACCCACTCATGGTGATCCCACGCTACTGGGATACCGATGCCGAGTGGCGCATGGACACCGTCCGGCTGATCGGCAAAGACGCCGAGGCCTACGCCATGCAGAACCGGGAGGCCGAGCTCGAGTACTACGACATTGTTTGCAAACCGGTTTTAGGTGATATTCCAACTCAAGCGCCCGCCCAATGAACGACAACACAGATTGCATCTTTTGTAAAATCATACACGACCAGGCCGGAACCCAATTGCTCTTCCAGGACGACCGCGTGACCGCATTCTACGATATTTCCCCGGTTACCCCGGTACACGTCCTGGTCGTTCCTAATCGCCACATTGCTTCGGTCAACGAAGTCGAACCCCAGGACGAAGACCTGTTGGGCCACCTGATCACTGTGGCCCAACACATCGCTATCGATGAGAACATCGATCAAAGCGGTTACCGTTTGGTGATCAATACCGGTAATGACGCCGGGCAATCGGTACGACACTTGCACCTACATCTCATCGGTGGAAGGCAGATGCCGTTCCGATTTCAATAGGGCGTCATATTGGGTTAGAACACGGTGATGAATCGATTCAAAAACTGGTCCGGGATTACCAGGGCGGTGCTGGCAGGCCTGCTGTTGGGCTTGCTGGCCGCCTGTACCACCGAACCGCTGCCGGCAGTGTGGACGCCGGCTTCATCTGGTTCCCAACCCGCTCCGGGCGTCCAGGGACCGGCATCCACATTGCTGCCGCCTACGCGGGTTCCCGGCGCCCCCATTTTCTCCCCCACCCCAGACGCTCCGCACACCCTCCCCACTCTGCGGACACAGACCGACCAATACGTCGTCCAGCCCAGCGATACCCTGGGGACGATTGCTCAACGATACGGCGTCAGCCTGGGCAGCCTGGTATCCGCCAACCAGATCAGCAATCCCAATCTATTGGAGGTCGGCCAGGTACTGGTGATTCCGCCACCCGAACCGCTTCCCCCCGGGCCGGATTTCAAGGTCATCCCCGACTCCGAGCTGGTCTATGGCCCGGTCAGCGCCACGCTTGACCTGCCTGCTTTTGTGCAGCAATACAACGGCTATCTCAAGGCTTACAGTGAAGACCTGGATGGCCACCCCTACAGCGGCGCCGAAATCATCCAGCGGGTCTCCTACGAATACTCGGTCAGCCCGCGCCTGCTGTTGGCTTTTCTGGAATACAAGAGCCACTGGCTTAGCAACCCCGATCCCCAGGGAGAGCTGCGCGATTATCCCGCCGGCTATGTCCTGACCGGACGTGAGGGCCTCTATCTCCAGCTGGCCTGGGTGGCCAATAACTTGAACCGGGGATATTACCTCTGGCAGGTGGGCGCTTTTTCCAGCTGGATCCTGGCCGATGGCAGTGTGGTTCCGGTCAATCCCACCATCAACGCCGGCACGGCCGGCGTCCAGCACCTGGCCAGCCTGTTGTACAACTATACCGACTGGCAAACCGCGGTCACAGCCGACGGATTATTTGCCACTTACCAGCAGCTCTTCGGTTATCCGTTCGACCTGGCCGTGGAGCCGCTCGTCCCCTCCGGGCTGACCCAACCTCTTCTGCACCTGCCCATCGAACCGGGCGCGGCCTGGTCGTTTACCGGCGGTCCGCACGGCGGCTGGGGGAGCGGTTCAGGCTGGGCCGCCCTGGACTTTGCTCCACCGGGGGACGCCCTGGGGTGTGTAACCAGCGACGCCTGGGTCATCGCCAGCGCCGATGGGCTGATCGTGCGCTCGGCGGACGGCGCCGTCCTGCAAGACCTGGATGGCGACGGGTTCGAACAAACAGGCTGGACGCTGCTCTACATGCACATCGAAACCCGCGACCGGGTCCCCATTGGAACCTACCTCCACGTCGGAGATCACATCGGGCATCCTTCCTGTGAAGGTGGGGTGTCCACCGGCACCCACGTGCACCTGGCGCGCAAGTATAATGGAGAGTGGATCTCCGCCGATGGTTTCCTGCCCTTTAACCTCGATGGTTGGGTTTCGGAGGGCCAGGGCGTGGAATATGACGGTACTTTGAACAGAAATGGCGTCGTAATCGAAGCTTACGCCGGCCGCGATGCGATTAATCAGATACAGCATGACTAAGAAATTCTTCACTGCAATCGTGTTAACCTCCTGGCTGCTCAGCACCCTGGCCTGTTCACGCAGCGTCATTCAGAACGTCGACCTGACGGCCACGGCTGTCGCGGTGGAGGCCACGGTCAACTCCATGCTGGCGACCCCGCAGCTGGCCGCATCCGGCCAGGGCAGTGGAGACCCATTCAGCACCGTCCCGGCTTTCGAGACCCCGACCCAGGCAGTGGAGACTATTCCCCCCACGGATACCCCCGTCCCTACCCAGACCAGCCTGCCCACGGAGACGGCTACCCCCGCTCCCAGTGACACGGTCACCAGCATCCCTCCCACGCCAGATCTAACAGAAAACCCGCCCATCCTGTACTACACCCAGGCTGGGGATACCATCCCGGCCCTGGCGGTACGCTTTAGCGTGGATCCTGGGGAGATCATGTCTCCGAACCCACTCCCGGCCGAAGGTCTGCTAGACCCCAATCTGCTGCTCATCATCCCCAACCGTCTGCCCGAAACCGGCGCCGAAGACGCCGTCCTGCCCGACAGCGAGATCGTGTTCTCGCCCTCCGCCGTGGACTTCGACATCGACGCCTTCGTCAATGAAGCTGGGGGGTATCTGAGCACCTACCGTGAATGGGGCGTCAGCGGCTGGGACAGCGGCGCCGAGGTCGTTTACCGGGTAGCCATCGAGAATTCGATCAATCCCCGCCTGCTGCTGGCCTTGATCGAATACCAGAGCCACTGGGTTTATGGCCAGCCCGGCAACCTGGCAGAGACTGATTACCCCATCGGTTGGAACGAATTTGCCTACAAAGGCCTGTACAAGCAGTTGAGCTGGGCCGTGCAGCAGCTTTCCATCGGCTATTATGGCTGGCGAGCCGGCTTGCTGACCGAGATCTCCTTCCCGGACCAGACCAACCTGCGCCTGAGTCCCCAGGTCAACGCCGGTACGGTGGCCGTACAGCTGCTCTTCTCCAAACTGTATAACCCGCGCGAATGGGGCGGTGTGATGTACTCTTCTACTGATGGGCTGCTGCCGCTCTACGAGCGCATGTTCGGCAATCCCTGGGTGCGCGCCCAGAGCGTCGAGCCGCTTTATCCCACCACGCTGACCCAGCCCCCCTTCGAGCTGCCGTTCCAACCCGGGCACACCTGGAGCTTTAGCGGCGGGCCGCACTCAGCCTGGGGGCCGGATGGCGCCCTGGCTGCCCTGGACTTCGCCCCCTCGTCCCTCGATCATGGTTGTGTCGAATCCACCGAATGGGTCACCGCAGTGGCTTCCGGCCTCATCGTGCGTTCCGGGAACGGGATCGTTATCCTGGACCTGGATGGCGACGGCAAAGAACAAACCGGCTGGTCGATCCTCTACCTGCATGTCGCCACCAAAGACCGCATTGCCGCCGGAACGTGGGTCGATACTGGTGATATAATTGGGCATCCTTCTTGCGAAGGCGGTAAGGCCACCGGTACACACGTACACGTGGTCCGCAAATACAATGGCGAATGGATCCTGGCCGATGGGCCGCTCCCCTTTGTCATGAGTGGCTGGCGGGTCCACGCCGGTCCGGAGCCTTACCAGGGCTATCTGACAAAAGACGATAAAGTTGCTACCGCTTGTGATTGTGGATCTTACGAAACGTTGGTCACCCGTCCCAAAGATCAACCCTGAACATTGCTATCGATTCCGACCTCATGGGTACAATTCTGGCCAATTCCCTGGCCAGTTTATCTCGTCTATCTTGTTTCCATGTAGATTTCCCTTACAATTGGAAGTAAAGCCAACTGTCTTAGAGCGATGTTATCTAAATTATCTTCACGCCTGATCCTTGCCGGCTGCATTCTTACCCTTTGCCTGGCGTCCTGTGCCCCCCTACCGGTGGTCATGGACGATGGCGAATCGTTCCAACCGACCGAAGCCGTTCAGGAGCCTACCCCCACTGCCCTGGCCACTCGCCCGGTTTACGCTCCTGGCGAGCTGGTCGATTACACCGTTCAGACCGGCGACACCCTCCCCGCCCTGGCAGCCCATTTCAACACCACCGAAAAAGAGATTCGCCAGGCCAACCCCATCATCCCCAAGAATGTCACCACCCTGCCCCCTGGAATGCCGATGAGTATCCCCATCTATTACCATCCTTTGTGGGGCAGTTCTTTTCAAATTCTCCCTGACGGCCGCTTCGTCAACGGTCCTGCCGACGAAGGTTTCGACACGTTGAAATTCGTCGACAGCCAACCAGGGTGGCTCAAGAACTATACGGATGAAGGCAGTGGCGCTGTGTTGAACGGTGGGCAAATTGT
>JAAZNB010000207.1 GCA_012798515.1 Chloroflexota bacterium | reverse complement strand
TAGACCATCTTGCGCGGCAGGGGGCCGTACTCACCGATCTTTTCCATCAGGAAATGCGAAGGGCTGAGCGCCACGTCCACCTGCTCGAGGATCCCGGCCAGGTAGGTGCGCCGTTCTTCGAAGGCATCGATGCGCTCCCCAATGGCAGGGATGGAGTTGAAAACCGGCAACGCCCCCACTTTCTCGAAGACGTCGCCCAGCCTGCCACCCATTACCTGGTCCATGAGGTAGAACCGGCGCCGGTCGGAGAGGTTACACCAGACACAGCGGGTAGTGGGCACAGGATGATCGCAAATCTCGCCATCCGTGCGGATCAGGGTGATGCGCGGGCATACAAACCAGAAGTCGTGCAAGGTGAGCACGGTGGGAATCCCGGCCGCAAAGGCCGCCTCGAATACGCTGCCACTCAACAGATAACCGCTGTTGAAATGGACCACATCCGGGCGGTGTTCCTTCAGGTAGCCGGCCACCCACTCCCCCAACCCGAGGTTGCGGAAGCTCCAACGTAAGGCGTCGGGAGCCTTAGAAAAGTCTGTAAAAAGGCGATGGACGGTGATGCCATCCAACACATCCACCTGCTCACGAGGAACCAGGTCGCCCTCCGTGATCGATTCGATCGCAGCGACTTCCACGTGATGGCCATTTTGAAGCAAGGTAGATGCCAGCCGATAAGTATACTGTTCCGACCCGCCAAAATATTTCGGCGGAAAGTGATGTACCATCAATAATATGTTCATGCGATCTCGTTTATCTCAATGTCCAGATGAGTATTTAACCCGACTCACTTCCCGCAGCAGGTGCAAACCCAAGCTGCTGCACCAGGGAAAGGTTATCTGGGAAGCTCCAATGTTCGGCTATTTTTCCGTCCGAGATCCGTTCCATGTTCATACCCGCCAGCTCAACAGGCTTACCTGTCGGCGGCCGGCCGAGAAATCCACCCGTATCGGTGCCTCGTGCAGTCCAGCGAAACGCTACCCGGTCAGCTTCAACAATAATATCATCGACCTTAAAAACCAGGTCAGGGAACGACAACTTCAAATTCTGGATCCGCTGTTTGAACCCGTCCACACCGGGGACCGGGGCAGCAAACGTGCTGTGATCCAGGTAACTCTCCGCCACGTAACGATCAACCAATTCCATGTTACCGGTATTGAACGCTTCTTCGAAGAGTGAGCGGATCATCTCCTTGACTTCCCGTACACTCGTGACCATCTTTATCCCTCCTGCTCATGGCCTGGCAAATACTACCGTATAATACCCGGCGTACTGGCTACTGGCATTATACACATAACCTACGCCAAACTCTGTAAATTTTTCGTTCAAAATCGCATCCCGGTGAATCTGGCTGTTCATCCACCAGGTGAATGCGCCGTCCGGCGTCCCACCAAATGCCGGGTTGCCGGCGTAAATATTTTCAGACGAAGATGTGTCGGTATAGCCCTGCGCCTGGATGCGGTCGTACCAGGTCGAGCCGTCTGAGCCGTAATGCTCGACAAAATTGTTACAGGCCATATCATTGCTGTGCACCATGGCCGCAGCCGCCAGGCGGGTATTGACCTTCAGGGTGCGCAGGCCTTCGCCAGTACGCGCCTGGTTGATCAAATTGGTGATCTGGTCGATATAGTCCTGGTTGGTCTCCGCGTTGCACACCGAACCGCTCAAAGTGGACGGGCTGCCCACCACGGCCCCACGTACAACGATCTTGACCCACATCATTCCCTGGCCGGTATCACCCACGCCAAAGCGCGACCCGGAGGCGTTCTGAAACTGCCAGTTGCCCAGGTAGGTTCCGCCCTGGCCGGGGGCGCTCATATTGACCGAGACATCCAACGTTCCACCCGGGTCGACGGCCGCCAGGCGGACAGCTTTCCCGCCCATGTCGTCTCCGGCGGCAAACACCAGCTGGTAATCACTGCTCCAGGCACACGTACCGCTGTTGCGCACTCGCCAGGTCTTCACAAAAGCCGCTCCCTGCTCGAATATGGTATTGTCCGGCACGCTAACGTCGTCCAGGAAGATGGCCCGGTCCTGGCACTCCCCGGGGGTGGACGCCGTCGTGGTTGTCCCCTGCTGTGTGGCGGCTGGCGTTGGCTCGGCCGTAGCCGTCGTCTCCGGCTGGGCCTGCGGAGTCTGTGTGGGGGTGGCCGTCAGGACGGCGGCAGGCGTCCCATCTGTCTGGTACTCCAGCGTGAAGCCCTGCTCTTCGCCATTGACCTCCACCAGGTATTCGCCATCCGGCAGCCCGCTGATGTCGATCGGTATCACTTTATCGAAATCTTCGCCCGGTGTAGAGCAGTTCTGCGTAGCCGTCTCTTCCACCGGTAGAGAGACCACAAAACGGTTGCCCTCCCAGCTGGTCGAGGCTTGCCCCAGGCGCTGGCAGCTGTTTGCCAGGCGGCCTGTGACGATGGCCTTCACTTCAGGCGGGATCGAGCTGGTTTGCAAGACTTCGATTCCTTCGATCACGGCCGGCTGGTTTACCGGCGTGGTTTGAGGCGTAGACGTGGGATTGGGTGCAGGGCCGCTGCTGCATCCGGACAGCAAAAGTAGGATCGCTACAACGCCAATTCCCCACCTGTACATTGACATAATGCCTCGCTTGCATCATCACAATTGATTTTGCCATCGGGAGTCAGCCCCCCTGACTCGATCCCGGTATACTTCCAGGCAAGATCGGAATCATCCCACCTTCTGTTGTAATGAAAATATTGTACATCTCCTTATATATTATATCTATTGGAACGATTCAGGTTAATTCAAAGTATTTCATAAATAATGAAAGGACAACCACAACCCAGCGCGCCGCCTGTCCCCCGGCGCAGGCAGGGAAGGCTTACAGAATCGCAAATCCCGGGTTGGTTGCCCGCAAGCCTCAAAGCCAGTAGAATTGATTTGCCGGCAACCACCCGGCGCCCTCTCTTGATAATGAAGCGCCATACCTCGCTCTTCCTCCTCTTCTTTACCTGGTCCATCCTGGTCATGGCCGGGTATTTCTATTATCACAAACCGGTACAGGTGGCCGACGTGCTGGCTTTGCTGCGCGCCGGGTTGGACCTCGGCCTGGCCGCCTGGATTGCTGCCCTGGCCGGCGCCCTCGGGCGGCGCCTCAAACCGGCCGCCACTCTGCCGTCCCTCGAACGGGCCGGACTGCACGCCGCGCTGGGGGCAGGCTGCTTCAGCCTGCTCTGGCTGCTGCTCGGGGCGCTTCATCTTTATACGCCCTGGATGGGTTGGTTGGTACTGGTCGCCTCCACGCTGCTGCTCTACCGCCCGGCGCGCCTCTGGCTGACGGATCTGTTGGCCGTGCGGGATATATGGCGCCAGTGTGGCGCCATGGAACGCGCCATCTTTTTGCTGGCCTGCGCTCTGGTCCTGCTGCAACTCCCCATTGCCCTGGCGCCCCCCACCCATTGGGACGCTCTCAGCTACCACCTGGAACTGCCCCGCCAGTACCTGGCCGCCGGCGGACTGGTGGCCTTACCCGAAAACCCCTACTGGGGCAGCCCGCAGCTGACCGAGATGCTTTATACCTGGGCCATGAGCCTGCACGGCGGCCAGACCGCCGCCACACTCGGCTGGTGGCTGGACGTGGTGATCCTCCTGGGCGTGGCCGGTTTCACCATCCACCACTTCCCCGGCGATGCCGGAAGCCCCCGCCTGGCCGGTGGGGTGCTGGCTGCAGCGGCGCTGCTGGCCGGCGCCACCCCGCGTCACATGCTGGGTTGGGCCTACGCCGACTGGATGGCCGCCTTATTCGGCCTGGGTATCCTCTGCGTGTTGTACCAATGGATGGAACAGCCCGAGCCCAAAGAGCTCCTCTGGCTGGGCCTGCTGGGGGGGTTCCTGGTCAGCGTCAAGTGGACCGCCGGGGTGCTGCTACTGGCCGCAGGGCTCACCGCCCTGGTCCTCGTCCTGCGCCGGCGCCGCGGCCTGCCGGCCTTGCTGCTGGCCGGGGTCATCGCCGTGGTGGTCTACCTGCCCTGGGCGCTCAAAGACCTGCTGGCCACCGGCAACCCCTTCTATCCCTATCTACTGCCGACCGCCTGGGTCAGCGCCGAACGTCTGGCCCACCTGCGGTATGCTCCCGTCCTGGACTGGGCCGACCGGATATTTTTCCCTCTCATGGCCACCTGGCGCGGGGTCGAAGGCGCCCCGGGCTACAGCAGCGACGTGGGCCCATTGCTGGTACTGTTGGCCATCCCCGGCCTGATCGCCTTCCGTAAATCGCTGCGCAGCCTTCCCCTGGCCGCCGCCCTGCTGTTCACCTGGCTGGCTGTGATCGGCCTCGGCGGGGGCATGGGGCACCTCATGCAGACCCGCTTATACTTCGCCGTCCTGCCCGCCGCCGCGGCCCTGGCCGGCTGGGGCTGGTCGGCCATTCATTCTCTGCCCGTGCCCGGCGTGCGCGTTTCGCGCATCGCCGGCAGCCTGGTCCT
>JAAZNB010000206.1 GCA_012798515.1 Chloroflexota bacterium | reverse complement strand
GCCGAACTGCACCGTCCCGCTGGCCGGCTCGAGCATAAAGTGGCGGTCGTACAAGGTGGAGTTGGCAAAGCTCTCCACGCATTGCCAGGGCACGAAGACCACTTCGCCGCCGCGGAATTCCTCCACCTCCAGGGTCTCTTTGTCTTCCAGGGCCAGGACGGGGAAATGCTGGAGCTGGAAGCTCTGCCCGGCTTCGCCGCTGCTCTCCCCCAGTCTTTCGGCCTCGACCACCTGGGCGTGCCTGGCCGGCACGGTGACGCCGATGGTGAACGCTTTCAACATCTGGATGCGCGGCGAGGCCGTGTAACTGCCCTGAGACGGGTCGCGCTGCTCGTACCGGCAGCGCAGCCAGTAGCCGGCCTGCCCGTGCACCAGGTCCGGGCGGGCGTCCAGCGGCAGGTACAGCACCAGCGAGCCGCTGGGGTTGTTCAGGCCGCCAGTGGTGTCCTTTTCCCCGGGGAGCTGGCTGGGGCGGATCTCCTTCCAGCGCCCCTCCCCCAGGGAACACTCCCACACCAGGGGCGGGTCCTGGCGGCGGACGCCCACTGCCTCGGTCTGCTCACAGGTGAAATCCAGCTGCAGGGTGTGCCCGCTGACGTCCACCTCGGGATCGAAACCCAGGAAGAAGGTATCTCCCAGGCGCGGCTGGTCCTGGAACGGCTCGAAGATCTCCAATCCCAGGCGGCTGCGATAATTCTTGTGAAACTCGCTGCCCTTGCGCACCTGCACCAGGCCGGGGGGAAAGACCTTCTTTACGTAATCCGTCGAGAAGACGATCTCCTCTTCGTCCTGTCCTTCCAGGCGCGCCTGTAAGCCCTGCGGTACGAGCGCCACCTGGCGCTCTTCTTCCGAGATGGGCAGGGGCGTGGATAGCCAGAAAGTCAGCTCGGTCCTGGCGCTGCTGGCGGGCTGGTACTGCATGCCGAGCAGTTCCAGGAACTTGATGTAGTTCTTTTCCGGCACCCGGTTCAGGCGGTAAACCATCATCTCGGTCATCCAGGCAAACAGCTCGATCAGGGTAATGCCGGGGTCGCTGAGGTTGTATTCCGTCCACTCCGGGCAGTAATGGATAATTTTCTTACGCGCCTCGTCGACGAGGTCGTTCTGAAAGCGAAGGTCGTCCAGGTTGGGGCTTGGTAAAGGCATGCCGCGTTCCTCTTCTAAGTGCGAAGGTTACCGGATGATCCGGTCACCACTCCTCTTGTCGTTCGATGAAAAACGGATAAACGATGCTGCGCTGGTCGTGAGAAGACTTGACCTGGTAATCGATGTACACCAGCACCGCCCCGTCGGCGTCGCCATCCAGTTCGGGACGCACGTCGATGACCTGGATGCGCGGCTCCCAGCGTGCCAGAGCCTCACTGACGTCGTCCCGCAGTTTGCTGGCCAACACGGCGTCGCGCGGCTCGAAGAGCAGGTCGTGAGCCTGGCAGCCAAACTCCGGGCGCATGACGCGCTCGCCGCGGCGGGTGCCCAGGATGATGGCGATCGACTGCTCGATGTCCTTCTCGGCGCTCACCAGTTCCACACTGCCCAGGGGATTGACCCGGATGGGGAAATGCAGCCCCCGCCCCAGGTAAGCCGTTCGTGAGTTTTCGGGCATTCTGTCTTCCTCTCTAACCACCGATCAAAGTGCGGAATCCACCGGTCATCACCGCGGTCGAGACGGGCACGCCGGTGATGGGGTTGGTCCCCGTGACCACACTGGTCACGCGCGCCGCCGGCCTACCGCCGATCAGCACCGTGACGCTGCCGTTGGTAATACTTCCCACACAGGCCGCCCCGCTGACCATGTCGCCTACCACCGAGGCCGGCAGGCCCTCGATCATCACCGTTGGCACCCCAGGGCCGGTGATGGCATCGCCGCTGGCGGTCAAATCGCTCACACGTGCAGCCGGGAAAGGCATGCTGTTCTCCTCCAGGATTCCGATCTCATTAATTGATCTTGACGATGGCGCCCTTCAGTTCCACCACGGCGTTGCCGCTGAGCGACGCCATGGTGTCCGATTTGACGTCCACTTTGGTACCGGCCAGCTGGGTACCATCCGGTTTCAGGGTCAACTGGCCGCGGATGGCCTTCAACACGGCCTCTTTCTTGGCGTCCACGCTGAAAGCCTGCTGGCAGGTAATAGCGCTGTTGGCCTTGGAATCGATGCTGGCATCGCCCTGGCTCTTCACCGTAAACTTACCGCCGGCCTCGATGATGAAGTCGCCCTTCGACTTGATCGTGATCGAGCCTTTGGCCGAATCGATGATGAAGCTGTTCTGTTGGGATTTGTCCTGGATGACGATCTGCTCCTCGCCCTCTTTGTCGTTGAGGATGATCAGGTGCCCGCTGCGAGAACGGATCACCCGCTGGGTGACCTTTCCGGCGGCAATGATCTCCTGGCTGCCTTTGGGCGGCAGATCCTTCTTGTTCCACAGGGCGCCGACCACGTAAGGGCTGCTCGGGTCGCCGTGCTCGAAGGCCACCAGCACCTCGTCGTTGACCTCAGGGGAAAACAGCAAGCCGCGGTCGCTGCCCGCGCCCGGTGAGGCGAAACGCATCCAGTTGCTTTCGAAATGGTCGCCATCCGGCATCCAGGGAAACTTGGCTCGCACCCGGCCCAGCTTATCAGGGTCGCTCACGCTGGTCACTACGGCGCGCACCATGCCGTAGATCCGCTCACCGCCGCCGTCGTCTCCCGGCTGCAACAGACCCCGCACCGTATGCGGGCAGTTGCCGGATACGCTGAAATGCACGCTGTACAACCCATTGCGCCATTCGTGGACGGCTTTGGTGATGTAGTAGGTGCCCTCGAAGCGCTTGCCCACGTTGGTGATCTTGACCTTGCGGCCGGCCAGCACACCCGGCTCGCCGATGCGGCAGAACCCATCTCCCTGGACAAAGCCGTTCTCGCTGTCGAGCATGTCGGCCGCCGCATAAGCGTCCACCTGGGCCTGCACGGCAGACCCCGGGGCGGCCACGTAACCCTGCGCCTCACCAAAAGCCTGCTTCAACGAGGTCCCGCCCTCTTTGCCCAACCCGATGCTCGGCGCCAGGCCGGGTTTGGCTTTTTGCGCCATGCCCTGCACGGCCGTTTTCTGGTCATTCATGGCAATGGAAACGCTCTTGGAAATACGCCCCATCAAGGTCACGCGCGGCTGGAAACTGGTCAGGTTCTCGCCCCATTTCAGCTCCAACAGACCGGCGCCGCGTTCTTTACTGACCGGGTGGTAATGCAGAGCGCGGCCCTCGGCGTACAGCTGGTTGCCGATCAACCGCGCCCGGTCCCACAGAAAGTCCCAATCACTCTGGTTGTACTGCAACACGTAGGCGTAACGCAGGCCGGTCGAATCCACCATGGCGGACAGCCCATGCTGCTGGGCGATCTGATGGAGGATGTCCTCCTCGGCGATACTGCCCTGTGCACCGCTGCCGAACACGCGCGTTTTCTTGCCGTTCATCAAACGATGGGAACGGTCGTATCCCCGGATGGTGAAATAGGCGTTACCATCCGGGGCAAAATTCTGTTCCAGGGTGGTGATCTCGCCCTGGATCAGGCTTTTGGACAGGTCTTCGTCCAGGGCCGTGATGCTGATCTCCACTTCCGCCCCGACTTTGTAAGTATCCTGATCGGCGTAACTCAACTTGTTGGCGCTGTCGTCATAACGGTCCCGCAGGCGGATCGAAAACATGGCCGGCAGGAAGTAATCCGTGTCCACCACCAGCTCGATCAGGTCATCCATCACCTGAGAGGAAAGCAGGCGCCCGCCGATCTTGATATTCAAAACAGGATTGCTCTTGAAATCCGGCATAAGGGACCTAATCCAGGGGTGGAATGATCAGGGTCTGGCCGACCACCAGGCTCTCGACGTGATCGATATCATTGGCCTCGGCCAGCCTCCGCCAGAAGCGGGGGTGCCCATATTCTTCGTAGGCAATGTTGTCCAACCGCTCGCCGGCCTGGACCACGCGGGTCCGGCGCGGCTCGGTGCGGGTGGTGGGGTTCTGGGCGCCCTTGGGGTCGTCGTCGTGGTCGTGCTGGGTAAAGGTGACGTCGGCCCGCGCCCGCACCGGGGTGCCATCCGCAAGGAAAAGGATATACGCAATACTGAGGTGAGTGATTACGGCCGAAAACAGCTGGAACTTGCCCCAGATAAACTTGACCGTAGGCGGGCTGGCAAAGACGTCGCCCTTTCCCGTTCCGCCGCCGGACTTGAGCGTCAGGCGCAGCAGCTGGTTGGTGTAGGCGCGCACGTCGTCGCCGCTATCGGTGGTATCGAAGAACAGCTTCAGGCTGCACTTCGTGGCCGGGCTGCCGCGAAACTGCATGGTAGGCGAGTTCAAGAAAGGCGTTTCGGCGCCCTCCCAGCTCACCGAACGAGTCAAGGACAGTTCTTGTGGGTTGAACTGGCAGGGGATGGTCTCGTGGGTCTCTTTCACTACCAGAGTGGCCTTTTGCAGGTTGTTTTGCTGGCCGAGAAGAGATCCCGCTGCGCTTGTCACTTTGTTCAACATAAGCTTTTCTCCCAATCTGGCTGCCACTCGATCCGGGCGGCTGCCTGAGCCGGTAGGCGCGTGGCCTGGCTTACCACCTTCCCAGAGAACGCTCTTTTTCGAGCGCCAGTTTCTTCAACACCAGGGGGTACACCTGGCTGGCGACGGCATCCAGGTCCAGGTCCTGCTCTTCGCCGGCCTGATCCGGGCCGGTCGTTTGGACCGGGGCATCCGCGCCTGCACCGGCCCCCGTCACGAGGGGCGGCGGAGTAGGCTGCGGCGGCGAGCTTACCGGCGGCGGCGCAGCCATACGCTGCACCGTGCCGGCCGGAGCCGTCTTGGCCAGGGGCATGGGCATGCCCGCCGGACGCGCCGGCTCGGGACGTCCCGCCGGGGCGGGAACCCCCGCAAGGATGCCCGGTGCAGTAGGAATCCCCGGCGCCGCCGGCTGCCCGGGGTGTGCCGCTCCTTCGCCGGGCAGGGCGCCTTGCACTCGCCGGGGAAGCGGCATGGACAACGGGGCCGGCCCGGCCCGCCCGGGGCGCGGGCGCGCTGCCGCCCGGGTGGGCTGCCCGGCCGCCGGGCGGCGGCGGGAAGCGGGCTTGAAGGGCGCCGGGGAACGCATTGCCTCGACCCGCGCCGACCCGCGCCGTTCCATCCGGGCCCGGGCCGCCTGGTGGACAGCCGGGATCTGCGGCGCGCCGGGCAGGGCCGGCTCCGCCGGGAGCCCGGGCGCGGCTTGTAGCGGTAGAGACCGCTCGCCGGGTTGGCCGCTCGCGGCCGGCGCCGGCCAGGTATCCCCGGCCGGCTGAGACCCCGGCCGTATGGGCCGCCGCACGGGATGCGCCAGGGCCGGGGGCCGGGGCGCTGCCGGGCGCTGGGCTGCCGGGCGGACGATCCCCGGCCGGCGGCGTGACCGCAGAGGGCGCCATGGGGACGGTTGCGTCCCCGGCGCCGGCGCCGGGCGCGGCCGGAGTTGCGGCCGGGCGCTGGGCTGCCGGGCGAGCGCAGGCCTTGCCGGAGCCGGGTGCAGTGTTGTATCCCCCTGCACCCGGGCCCCGGACTGTTCAGGCGTCACAGCGCCATCCGGCTGCGTCGCCCGTGGTCCACCCTCGGGGTGGGCGCGGCGCAGCCGGACGGGCAAGGCGTCTTCCTCTTGCGGCGGCTTTGCTTGTAAAGGGATAGCCAGGCCGCGCTCCTCACCCTGGGAGGGCAGCCCGGTGGGTACCCGGGGAAGGTCCGGGGGGACCGGTTTTTCTCCGGGCGCGGCCGGATGGACCCGTACAGCCTTCATCCGCCGCAAGGCAGGCCGGGGCGCCGGCATGGGCGGGCGTCCGGGGGCCAGGGGCGGCGTTGGCGGGAGGACCGCCGCAGCTTTCATCCTGGCCGGCGGTGGTGCGGGGCGCGCCGGAGTGGCGCTCTCGGGCCGGTAAGGCCTTGTTGCCGGCCGGGGGGTCGCTTCCGGCAGGCGCTGCACCGTCCCGGGCCGCACGGGCCGGGGTCTTTCAGGCTGCGGCTGCGTTGCCGCCGCCGGGGGACTGGCCGGCGGCTCCTCACGCCCGTGTGGGGCTGTTGGAGACTGCACCGGAACATCTGGCCATAGCGCGCCGGGGGAAGGCCGGCCAACCGGCGCCGGAGCCGGGCCGCCCGGGACGGGCGTCTCCACCCGGGGGTGAGCATCGTCCCGCGGGGCGGCGGGCTCTGTCGCCGCCGGGCGGGGAGGGGCGGGCTGGGCTACAGGCGGCCGGGGAACAGCCGCCGGGGGCGGCATCGGGACCGCCGGTGGGGGCGCGGAAGCTGTACCGGGGGCATCTACAGCCGGCCGGGAGTCTCGCCGGCCGGCCTCACCCGGCGGTTCTGGCGCTCGCCCGGCCGGGGCATGGGGGGCCACCTCGACCACGCGGCTGAACATGCGGTGGCCGGGGGGGACCACCGGTTTCCGGGGCCGGCTCTGTTGTACCGGCTGCGCCTGGCTCTTCTTCATCGCCAGAGGGTCGTCCTCCATGCGCGGGATGGCCTGCCCGGCCGAAAACGAATGCACGCTCTGCACGCGCTGCGGCGCGCCCGGGGTCCCGGGCGCGGAGAAAGGCAAAGGCTGTGCCCCGGCGGCCAGCGCCCCGCTGCCGGGGAGGATCATATCCAGGGGTTTCCAGGCCGGCGGTTCCTGCCGGTCCAGGCGCCGGGTATACAGGTGGGGCTGGAGGTAAGTCCGGGCCACCTGCCGGTACAGGCGCTGAGCACGGGCGGCCAGAGAAGGCCCTCGCCGGCCCGGGCGATAAAAAGCGGCAAACTCTCCCGCTCCACGCCGGCGCGTGTGCGGCATGCGCACCCGAGCCATACGCCCGCCATGCGCATGGGGGCGGCGCACCCGGGCCAACCGGCCTGGCCGTCCCGGGCGTACTATGCCGTGGAATTCGGGAGAGGTCTTTTTCTCAGACATAGTTCAACAATGCAGAAGGGCTCATCGGGGTCCCTACGACCCGGCTCAAAGACAGGCTCTTGCAGGCGATCTCGACGCTCTCGATGGCGGCCTGGGTAGTGTTGTTGACATCCAGGCTGGAAAGCGACCAGCTGACCGGGTAAGCGCCTTCGATGTTCCAGCTCTTGACCACGCCGGGGCCGCCTTTGCCGGCCGCCCCCAGGGCGCTCATTCCGGGGCCCCCCTGGGTCACGCTCATGTTGACCCGCTTGACCTTGCAGTCGTACAGGCCCTCCGCGAACCAATCCCACAGTTCACGCGAGACGGTAAGCCCGCGCCGCAGCGTGATCCGCCCGGCGCTGACCGTGCCGGGCAGCACGTGCACCTGGTCGTTCAAGCCGCCTTCGTGCACCTCCTCTACCTCGCGCTTCACCTGCAAGCCCTCGCAGGCCGTAAACAAGGCCACCGGCACCCCGGAAATACTGACGTAAAACAGGTAAGCCGGCGCCGGATCGAAACGGATGCCGAGCAGTCTTTCCGCCATGCGGATGGCGCTGACGCCCACCGCGCCGACGGCCTTATCCAGCAAGCCATCCGTCAAACCGGGGGCATTGGGACTGGGAGGCTTCTTGGGACCGTGCAGCAAACTCATGCCCTTCTCCCTTCGCGTTCGTTGGCAAGCCTGAGCTCGCGTTTGAGCATCTCGACCACTTTCTGCGCCAGGTCTTCCAGCTCAGCCGGGCTGAGCAGAACCTGATCGTGACCCTGCCGGCGTTCTTCGCCGGCCGGCGCAGGAGAGAATGGAGTGGGCGTTGGCTGTGGCATGCATGCCATCCTTTCAGGCTTGATTCATGCGCTGGTTGATGCGTGCAATCTGCCGCACCCATTCTCTGCGTTGGAGATGCGGCAGGCGGTAAATGGTATCCAGCTCCCAGTGGAAATGGTAGGCAATGTAGGCTACCTCCTCATCGATCAGGTCGAGGGGATAGCCCTTCACTCTTCCCCCAGGCTGGCCAGGTCGATTTTCAATTCTTGCTGGCAGTGCGGGCAGGTTACCACGCGCTGGGTGGAGGCGTTCTCGTTGATTTGCTGGTAGAAAGCCTGGAGGTAGGCCATGTCGGCGGCAAACAGGTTCTCGATCACGTTCGAGGTGATGTGCTTCAGCGTCCCCAGGCCGGTGACCACCCGGGTGATCAGGGCAATCGCCAGGTAAGCTTCGTTGGCCTGGACGCGCATGTCGTTCAAGGGTGTAATCTCATCCATGGCCGTCGCCAGGCGCATCGTGCCATGTTTGTGCAGGGTGCCTTCTTTATCCACGTAACCGATAGGGAGCTCGAATTCAAATTCCGTCTGGATGGTCATTCAACGTCCTCTTTAAAACAGATCTTCACGTTCGATCGACTCGCACACCAGGGTGATGGAGAAACGGGCGCGACTGGTCGTTTCCTGTCCAAAATCAAAGCCGGTGAGCTTGGAGGGCCACACGTTGATCATGTGCCACTGGATCACCGGCTGGTACTTGCCGTCCACGAAGGTGTTCAAACTGATCGTGGCGTTCTTGCGCGCGGCAAAGATGTCCCCGCCGCACACCTGCATGAACCACTGGTACAGCCCGGCGCTCTTGCCGTAACCGCCTTCCAACGTCACCGGCTGGTTCTTGGCCGGCCCGGGGATTTGCAGGGAGGCAAAGCCCCCGTTCTCGAAAACGACCTGGTGCTGGATGACGTCCACTTCCAGGTCCCCGCCCGAAACGCGGTCGAACACCCCCATCTGCACGCCTTCGATCTCCAGGGTGTAGTTGGTGTTGAGGAACTGCTGGTTGGCCGGTTGGTCTTTTTTGGCTGCCATAGAATGTCACTTGATCGCGGGATGCAAAACTGCCAGGGCAGGTCACAACGCCTGCCCTGGCAGCATAGCAGGCTAGGATACGCGCTCGACCCCTTCGTGTACGATGGTGATCTCTTCCACCATGTAATCGGCGCCGGCCGCGTCCATCTCCGGCCCGGTGACCTTGGTCGGCCAGGCCTGTTCCAGGTTCCAACGCGCCACTTCCTTGTTGTCCTGGGCCAGGGCCACGATCGAGCAGTTGGTGCGGGCGTCCTCGATCTTGCCCTGTACCACGGCCTTACGCCATTCCCACACGTCCAGGTTGCTGGTCACGCCGCGGCGCAGGGAAACCTCGGTCCACGAATGGCGTCCGGGGATCTTGTGGATCAACGTCTCGCCGGTCTCCGGGTTGGTGATCTTCTGTTCGATGACTTCCGTCTCAGACCCGATGCCGCTGACGTTCATAAAATAACCGGACAGTTTCCCTTCGATCTCCAGCGCGAATTTAAATGCTACTAATGGATCTTCTCGCTCTGCCATAGGTCAATGTTCTCCTCACAAGTTTTTTACTCAGCGCCAGGACCAGCCCACTGGCTGATACGGAAGATGACAAATTCGGCCGGTTTGACCGGCGCCATGCCGATTTCGATGATCAGGCGGCCCAGGTCGCGCGATTCGGGCGGGTTGAGCTCGTCGTCGCACTTGACGTAAAAGGCCTCGTCTGGGGTGCTGCCAAACAAAGCGCCGTCACGCCACACCGTCTTGAGGAAGGCGCCCACGTCGCGGCGCACCCGCGCCCACAGCTTGCGATCGTTGGGCTCGAACACCACCCACTGGGTGCCGTTCTCGATGGATTTCTCCACGTAGTTGAACAAACGGCGCACGTTGATGTAGCGCCAGGAGGGGTTACTGGACAGCGTGCGCGCCCCCCACACGCGGATACCACGGCCGGGGAATGCCCGGATGCAGTTGACGCCGATGGGGTTGAGCGTGTCCTGCTCGCCCTTGGTCGACTGGTAGCCCAGCCCGACCGCGCCCTGCACGATCTCGTTGGCCGGGGCCTTGTGCACGCCACGCGTGTTGTCGTTGCGCGCCCAGATGCCGGCCATGTGCCCGCTGGGCGGGATGGCCGCCAGGCGGTTGGTGGCCGGGTCCATGACCTGGATCCAGGGATAGTACATGGCTGCGTAGCTGGAATCGAAACCGGTGATGTCCATGCGCCACTTCTTGACTTCCTGGGGGGTCAGGTCGGGCGGGCAGTCGAGGATGGCCACGCGGTCGCCCATGGCTTCGCAGTGGGCGATCATCATGGTCTGCACGGCCTTGACCAGTTGCAGGTCCAGCCGCTCGCCGGGCATGGTGGACATCAAGTCGGGCACGCACACCATGGTGACGTCATCCAGCACTTCCAGGCCCTCGATGCCGCTGCGTTTGGCCACTTCGCCCTGGAACTCGCTGCTGGTGGTGGCCGGGAGGAGCTTCTTGTCGATGGCCAGGGGCTGTTCCTGTACCCGCGGCAGCAATTTTTCCAGGGGCGCCTTTTCGTCGACCACTTCCAGGACGATGAACTTGGGCAGTACGTTGTTCTTGTAGGCCACCTGGGGCACGCTGCGCTGCTCGACCTGGGCCTGTCGCAGGGTGACGTCTTTGAGCGCTTCCACTTCCATCCAGCCGCCGTCGCTCTTCTGGCGCTCGACCACCATCGAGAAGGTGTAACCGCCGGCCGGCGGCTGCCCGCTCTTGCCTTCGTCGCTTTCCTTGTCCTTGGCGCCCTCTTTGCCCTCTGCCTTGCCGGCCGGGAGTTGCGGCGCCTGGTCCACGCGCACGCGCAGTTTGAGCGCATCGGTGCCCGCCTGGCGGGCGCGCACGCTCAGGGCCGGCTTGCCCTGCTCGTTGAGCAGCAGCGCTTCGGCCTGGGGCAGGGTGCGCACGCTGACCACGTAGCAGCGTGAGCCGCCGTTCAAAAAGTAACCGTAGACGGCCTGGGGCAGGAAAGCCCCGGGCACAAAACCACCAAAGCGTTCGGTGAACTGGGTCCAATTGGTCACCAGCTGGGGACGGTTGAGCAGGTTCTCGACCGCCGCCTCGCCGTTCACCGTGCGCGACACTTCTGCTTTTTCCGTAAAGCCGACGAAGGCGGCCATGGCGGTGCCCACGCCCTCGATAGGCTTCGGCCCGCGGTCAACTTCTTCGACATAGACACCTGGAGATAAATATTCCGGCATGCAATCCTCCTTTGGAGCATTATGGCTGACGAGATGTGGAGTTCGAAAGATAAACGCTGGTGTTCACGTGGTTCGGTTTGGTGATTGGCCCGCTCCTCTCTGCTCCGGTCAAACTTCGATCTTTAATGGATCTTGAGATGGAACGACGAACTGGTGGCGTTTCAAGATACGGTCTTGCAGCCGGACAGACAGGTGATAAGTTCCCGGCTCTGCTTTCTGGATCACGAACATTCCCTGGTGCATTTCCAGCGGCTGGCCTTTTTCTTCCCAGACCAGGGTCAACGCCTCCGGGGAATACTTCTGGGATATGACCTCGCCTGCCGTGACGTAATAGCGTTTGGAATACGCCAGCTCGTCTGGGGCGTTGTCTTTCTGCTGGTATTGGATTTCGGTGGACTGCACCATCGAAGAGATCACCGGGCGGTAAGGGTCGATCATCAAGGTGGCGCGCAGGGTCAGGCCCGGGCGGAGCTTGTTGTCCATCGTGCTCCAGAAGTCGCTCCAGTTCTTGGCATCGTCCAGTTGGGCCACGCTGAGCGTGATCGGCACGGGATGGCCCCTCAGCCCTTCGGCCATGCAGTCGCCGGGCATGAACGGCGAGCGCAGCAGCGCCATCATCACCAGACCCAGCAGGTGGTGTTGGTCCTGCTCGCGCTTGCTCCAGGCCGTGATCAGATAGCTCAAATCGACCCGGGCCGGGTTGGCGCGGATCTCGATACTGCCGTCGGGCAGTCGTTTTTCGGAAAATTGTTCAGCGCCGCGCAGCTGGCGGTTCTCCTGGATGTCGTACAGGTAGACATCCAGCGTCGGCCGGCTGATGCTGCCGGACCACTCGTCAGTAGGCTGGTCGAACACGATATCGATCTCGTTCTTGCGGACCGGTATCTCTTTGATCAATAAGGCTTTGATGGATTCGTCCAGGGCGTCGAACACAGGTTACCTTTTCAAATCGCCGGTAAGGTGGGGTCAAAGATACGGGCCAGGTTACGTACCCGGGCCCCGGTCACCGCTGCGGGCGCCGGGGCAGGCGGTGCAGCGGGTGGCAAGGCAGCCTCTGGCGCCGGGGCAGGTGGGGCGGCCAGCGCGGGCTCGGGCGCCGGAATGGGCTCGGGAGCCGGTGCAGGCGCCAAAGCCGGGGCGGGCGCGGGAGCCGGTGCGGGCGCCGGCGGCGGGGCCGGCAAAGCCCCTGCAGCCAGCCTGTCCAGCCGGTTGACCACGCCGCCGCCTTCGATGGCGCCGCCCGCGGCGTGGATGTCGTTGTACTGCTGCACGGCGCGCTGTAAATAACTCTGGTGATACATCTCGACGTCGCGCCGTTCACCCACCTGGGCGTTGTAAGTGTTCATGTCCCAGTTATCGACGATCGTGGGGCCGCCCGCGGCCCCGGCCAGGCCGGCTTTGGCGTAGCGGCGCGTGACTGCATAGCGGTTGCGCATCTCTTCCATGATGCCGGGGTGCAT
>JAAZNB010000205.1 GCA_012798515.1 Chloroflexota bacterium | reverse complement strand
TGTGCCGCCAGATACAGCCATCTCGCAGAAAAATCTTTTCTCCCCCTCTGCGCGGCGCTTTTGGCCGCGGAGAGGGGGCCGGGGGGAGTGGCAAAAGTCCGCAAATGCATCTGGCAATTTAGATGCGTTTACCCTGCGCGCCTGGCCCCAGCCCATTGACAACCGTCTGGCCGGACGGTATAATCCCGAAACCGTCCAGGTAGACGGTATGGAGGCGATATGACCAGGAAGACACCCGCAGAGACGCGCGCCCGGCTGATTCAGGCGGCCATCGACATCCTTGTCGAAAAAGGAGCCGCCTATCTGACCCTGGACGCGGTGGCGCACACGGCCAGGGTGAGCAAGGGCGGGCTGCTGCACCACTTCCCCACCAAGGAGGCCCTGCTGCACGGCATCGACGATCAGGCCACGCAGCTGTGGACCGAGCGGTTGGCGTCTGAGCTGGCCCAGGAGCCTGAAGGCCGGGCCGGGCGCTGGTCGCGGGCGTACATTCGAGCCACTTTCGATCCTCTCCCCGAGGAGGCCCGCATCTTACAGGCGCTGACCCGCATCATCGGTGTCTACCCGGACTTGATCCAGCGTTGGCGCTCGACCTACGCACAGACCAGCGCCAGCCTGATCGACGATGGTTTGCCCCCCGGGCGGTCGGCTACGATCCAGGTAGCCTGTGATGGAATGTGGCTGGGCGAAATGGTGGGGCTGCCGCTGATTTCGGATTCACAGCGCGCCGCCGTGCGCGCCGATCTTTTGAGGCTTACGTATGACGTCTAATCCATTGCAGCCCACTGCTGACCTGGCGACCGGCCAGGAGTGGGATACCCCGCGCTGGAAACCGCGCTTCTTTATCATCTGGTCCGGGCAGGCCGTTTCCCTGATTGGTAGTGCCCTGACCCAATTTGTACTGGTGTGGTGGATTACCCAGACGACCGGTTCGGCCAGCGCCCTGGCGACGGCAGGCATCATGGCTATGTTGCCGCAGGCTTTGTTTGGCCCCCTGGGAGGCACCCTGGCGGATCGCTGGAGCCGGCGGCTGGTGATGATCGTGGCGGACTTGATCACCGCCGGGTGTATGCTGATCCTGGTGCTGCTGTTTGCCAGCGGGCGGATCCAGCTGTGGCACGTGTATACCCTGATGTTCATCCGCAGCACGATGCAGGCTTTCCAGAGCCCGGCTGCCGCAGCCAGCACGAGCATGCTCGTGCCGCCGGCCTGGCTAAACCGCGCCGCCGGGATGAACCAGACCCTGCAAGGCCTGATGAGCGTTGCCGCCGCGCCGCTGGGCGCGGCCGCCCTGGGCATCTTCCCCTTGCAAGGGGCCTTGATGATCGACGTGGCCACGGCGCTGCTGGGGATCACGCCGTTGGTGTTCTTCCGCATCCCCCAGGCGCCGCGTACGGATATGCACCAGATTGGCGTGTGGCAAGATTTTCGCCAGGGGTTACGGCTGCTCAGCGGTAACCGCGGGCTGCTGTGGCTGTACGGGCTGATGATGTTCATGGTCGGAGTGTTGATGCCGGCGTTCGTGATGGCCCCTTTGCTGGTGCGAGATGAGTTCGGCGGCGGCGTCGACCAGGTGGCCATGATGGAGAGCATCAGCGGCATTGGCATGCTGATGGGTGGGGTGCTGGTCGTCCTGATGGCCCTGCCGGTCAGGCGTATCGTCGTGGTGCTGGCCACCAATGCAGTTTCCTGCGCCGCCATCGCCCTGACCGGGCTGGTCCCGGGGGACATGTTCTGGATGGCGGTGGTGTGGTGGTTCGTCAGTGGGCTCACCTATACCATGGGCAGCGCCCCAACGATGGCCATCCTTCAGACCATCGTGCCCAACCAGTTGCAGGGGCGGGCCCTGTCGCTGTTCTCCACCCTGATGGGGATCGCCGGCCCGATTGGGCTGGCCCTGGCTGCGCCGCTCGGCGAGCTCACCGGTACTCGTGGCTTGCTGATCGGCGGCGGCGTGCTGGCTACCCTGGTGTGCCTGGCCGGCTTCCTCTCGCCCAGCCTGATGCGCATCGAGGAGCGGCATTTGAATATCGAGGGGTGAGGGAGA
>JAAZNB010000018.1 GCA_012798515.1 Chloroflexota bacterium | reverse complement strand
GCCGGCCCTTTGATGGCCTTCCCGCCTATAATGGGAGAGACGGCCACGACTTTCTTTCCTTGAATGGCCTCCCGTATTCCCGCAATGGCCAGAATAGGAGCAATGCTTACCCACGGGTTCGAAGGGCAAATCAAGACGGTATCTGTCGCCCGGATGGCCTCTAACACCCCCGGGGCGGGCTGAGCTTCCTCAATCCCCCGAAATTCAAAACGAGTCACCACCGGTGCACAGGCATATTTGACAAAATACTCCTGAAAAGCCAGTTCCCCATGCTCCCGGGTATGAACGATTGTTGAGACGCTCTGGTCACTCATTGGCAGTACACCTACCGGCACTTTCCAGGTTTCACACAGTCCCCGCACAACCCCACTCAGGCTCTCCCCCGATGCCAGGCGCCTGGTTCGCTCCAGGTGAGTGGCCAGGTCGGCATCACCGAGTTTGAACCAACTCGGGCCACCTAATGCCGTCAGGTGACCCAGAACCTGCCAGGTTTCGTTTTCTCGCCCCCAACCGGTTACCGGGTTGGCCAACCCGGCCAGGGTGTAACACACAGTATCCAGATCCGGGCAAATACGCAATCCCAGGTAGTCAAAATCATCGCCGGTATTGACCACTACAGTTAAGTCTTCGGGATTCAGGCAGCGCGCCAGCCCATCGACCAGTTTTGCTCCGCCCACACCACCTGCAAATGCGACCACTTTCATCTCGTCTGACTTCCTATAATTCGAAAGATAGTTTACATACTCGTACTTCGTGCAATTACCCCTTATTCGTGATCGGGCGAAGTTTCAGCAAAGGGATGATTGGAGATAATGCCATACTTTCCATCCGTCTGGTAGATAACTGCCAGATGATTGACGTGAATTTGCAGACCAAGGGGGTGGAAACCCAGATCCCGGATCGCACATGCCAGGGTTTCCGGGGTCAAATCGTGATAAGCAATGGTGATATGGGGAATCCAATTTTCAGGGGCATAGTGTAAGTTTGGATGCTGTGCCAACGGCATGAACGTTTCCCACAGAATTCGGTGATATTCGAGCAGCTGCCGGTTTTTGACAACCGACAGGTACAAAACCGGGTTGGCGCCAGTAAAAAGACCTATCCCGGTACTGTTGACGTCCACGGGATCAAATTGCTGTACAATCTCGTCCAGCCTGGATAACAAATCCTCCTGGGGATAATTCTCCGCCGTCTGCCAGGAAAAGTGTGGCAGCGGCGTCATACGAATGCCGGTCAGGCCGCAGTGTTCTTCCAGCCATTCCCAGACACCTCTCGTCCGTAGGCCGGCATCCAAATCCAGGAGAGACGCAATTCCAATCATAGCGCTTATCGAAATAAATCCAGCTCTGACGGGCGGACCAGCTCTTGAAAACTGCCCTCCCGCAGCGGATATGGGAAACCGCGCACGTGAACCACCGGTGATGCTTCATCTGCCTGCCCCATCACCAGTGAAGCGGCCGCGGCCAGTTCATCCGCAGCGGCCACCTGGGTGATGCGCAGACGAAAACCGAGCAAGTCCGGCTTACCCCGCAGGTCTACCAGCGCCGGCATCCCCCCCACACCAATGGTCGTTCCCACAGTGCCCAGGCGCCAGGCCCGGCCGTGAGAATCGATAATCAACACCCCGATTTGGATGCCCAGACGTTGATCAAAGGCGCTGCACAGTTGCTGCGCTGACCGGTCGGAGTCCTCCGGCAGTAGCAGCACCCAGTCTTCTGCATTTCCCCAGTCCCCCTGGACGTTCGAGTGGTCGATTCCTGCGTTGGCGCAAACATACCCGTTGCGGTGCTCGACAATCAAAGTATTTTGCCGCATCCGCAAGACCTGTTTGCTCTCCTGCAGCACCAACTCGACAAACCGGGGATCCTTTTCGGTAATCCCGGCGATCTCGACTGCCCTGGGAGAAGGCTTTACCGTGCTCAAATTGACCAGCCGCCCCTCCGCCTTCGAAATGATTTTTTGGGCTATCACCAAAATGTCGCCTGTTGCCAGGTGTATACCGGTCTCGTCTACCGCCTTCAGCATGATCTGGAACAGGTCGTCGCCGGCATGAATAAAAGGAATACCGTTGAGAGGTGTCAAAGTTAAGGGCATGATCGATTGCTTCTTTATCTATTGCTGCTCACCCGGGTTGAAGTAAAGCACCGGCATCTTCCCCAGGTTGAGGAGCGACCTTTCTCTTTATTATATAACCGGATAAAACCGGCTCATCTATGCTGACTCAGGCCTGGGAACCCCGGTAATAACAATCCCTGAAGACTCGACGCCATATTGTTTGTTGATTCCGATCAAGATCGAGGTCATTCCCTCTACCACCACAGAATTTTCGATGGGGCCTGCGTCCCAACCCACCAGGCCCGCCTCGCTCACCAGTCGCAGTACGATCTGACGGGCGCTCTTGCCTGAGCCACACACCAATACGTCACAGTGTACCGGCTCGTCATGCAGCAGGTGCTCGTAGGAGATGTTTTGAAAGGCAGCCACCACCTGGACGTCATCACCTAATATTTGCTGGGCTTCCTGGCTGGCGGAACCTGCTGCCGGCATCTGTACTTTGGTAACTTTGGGGGGCACTAACGGTACCGTCACGTCGATCAAGATCTTGCCTTTCAAGGCATCCTTCACACTTTCCAGCATGGCCCGGTGAGCGCTGTAAGGCACGGTCATCACGGCCAGGTCTGCGGCAGCGGCTGCCTCTCCATTGGCCATCCCGGTCACATTTGTGCCCGGGTCAAGCAATGACAGAATGTCATTCGCGGCCGCCTGGGCTTTTTCGACCTGTCGTGATCCGATAATGATCCGGTATCCCTTTTTCGCCCAGCGATAGGCCAACCCCTTACCTTCTTTGCCCGTTCCACCTAAAATAGCAATCGTCCGTACTGCATTCGCAGCCGCTTCTGTCATCTTTCACCTCAATGCAAAATAATGTGTAGTAGGAAATAAACGCCCTCATCGGAGGTCTTTGCGTACCCGGGTTTACCCCACAGACCTTTTTTGGAATCTCTCCCAGGCTTTTCTCGATAACTCGATCGTGTGCTCAGAGATATCTTCCAGATCCAGGGTGAGCAACTTACGATCTTTCATCAAAAACTGTCCAGCGACCATTGTGCCGCTGATCATCGACTCGTGAAAACCGAAAATCATATGCCAGGGCAGATTGTCTGGCGTCAATTCAGTATAGGGATGGTACTCGACGAAAATCAGGTCGGCCTCCGCCCCCGGTGCAATTTCACCTAATTTCTCCAGCCCAAACGACTGCCTGGCCAGGGCGGCGTTGTTGTAGATTGCCATTTGCGCCACGTCCGTGGCAGACATGCGCCGTGGATCCCGGTGTAACAGCTTGTGCCCCAAATAAGCCGCCTTCCAATCTTCCCACATAGCATTGGAGAAGCCATCATTTCCCAGGCCCACCCGGATTCCGGCCCGCAACATGGCTTCGACGGCCGGGAGTCCTACAGCGTTATTCATGTTCGAGCGCGGTTGGTGGGTCACCCAGGTCTGGCTTTGAGCCAGAAGGCTGACCTCCCTGGCGTCGATGTGCACGGCGTGTACGGCAATGCTACGGGGCCCCAGGATGCCAAATTTCTGCAACCGGTCCACTACGTGGGTACCGCTTTTAGCCATAGCGTCATATTCATCCACCGGGTGTTCCGCCACATGAATATGGAAACCAAAACCGTCCGATGGCAACTCTTTACGACACGCCTCCAGGGTCTCGTCCGACAGGGTCAAACTGGCGTGCAGGCCAAAATGAGCCGAAAGCTTACTCCGCCCGGCTTGCTGCACCCGCTGGATGAAACGCGCATTTTCCTTGATTCCGGCCATGGCTTTTTCTTGCCCATCCCGGTCGGTGACTTCATAACACAGGTCCGCACGCAAGCCGGCTTGCTCCACCGCCTGAGCGATCACATCCAGAGAGCCATCGATGGCGTTGGGGGAGGCGTGATGGTCAATCAATGTGGTTGTCCCATGACGGATGGCGTCTGCCAGGCATACCAATGCCGAATAACGGATGTCATCGTAAGATAGCGACTTATCCAACGGCCACCATAACTTTTCCAGGATCTCGGGAAAATCCGCTGCTGGTTTACCCGGGATAGCCATTCCGCGGGAGTATGCGCCATAAAAATGGGTATGGGCACAGATATTCCCCGGCATCACGTATTGCCCCTGGGCATCGAAGACGTCTTCTTCTGGATGGCTGGCCACGAGTTGATTTTGTTCGGCCACTTCGGCAATCTTGCCATC
>JAAZNB010000017.1 GCA_012798515.1 Chloroflexota bacterium | reverse complement strand
TTTGTCCCCCCGTATCGGCCGGCAAAATGCGGGTCGCGTTGGGGTCCTTGGGCGCCTCTACCGGGGTGGCGCGGGTCAGGGCCTCGTCGGGGGGCAGGACGCGCGTCTCATTCGGGTCGGCCGCCGGCGGCTCCCCGACCGGGGAAGCCATGGTCGGCGCCTCGTCCGAGGGCAGGTTGGTGTGGTACTGGTCCTCATCTCGCCAGCTTCCCGGCCGGTCGGACGGTTTTCCGGGCGCTTCTGGCTGGGCCGGCTCTTCGAGCTCACCGGCTGCATACCAGCCGCCGCCCACCTCGCCGGTTGTCTGGGATTCGGGAGCGGGTGGCTCAGCCGGCCAGCTTTCCTCCGGCTGCTCCTCTTCCGAGTTGGAGGCGAGCATCCGCCGCAGACGGTCTCCAGGACTCTGTGGCTCATCCTGGGCAGGGATATTCTTATCCTCGGGCCGTGGATCTTCTTGGGCGTTCTTTTCTTCTTCGGGTGGTTTCATCTTTATAAATACACCGGGGTGTGATTTAATATGGTCCGTTTTAACGTGAATTCGGGACGATCAGGCCGCCTGGGGGTCATTTTCACGCCCCAAACCGGCCCCAGCATAGATGTTTCTTCGCCATAAAAGCATTCACATTCTAGCACAAACTTTCTTATACGGCCAAACTGGCCAGGCAGGCACATTTCATTGGGTTGCAAGCATCGGACCGGATGCATTTCATCTAAGACGCCCGCCTCCCCGTCCCGGTTCCTGAAACTGGAGGGCAATCTGATTTGACGACATCGCCAACAACCTTTACAATCGATCCATGAGAAACTGGCAGCTCGGCCTTCACACGCCGCTTAACCTCATCCTGGCTGCCGATGCCCGGCTGGGTCGTGTACGCTACACGGATGACCACATCTGGGGGCTGAAAAGCCGTGGCGGTGACCCGCCGGCCCTGGCCCTGGAAACGACTTTCGGCCTGCGGGCTCGCCTGCTCCGTTTCTTCCCCCGCTTCCTCTCAGAGGGCCGTTCCCTGAGCGACCCCCAAGCCTTCACCTGCCCTCCCACCCTGACCAATTTCTATCCAAACTACGTCAAGTTCACCTGCGAGCCTTATTCCAGCGTCTCGGCCGTCCTGGAATATTGGGCCCCGGCCTCAGACGTCGTCGCCGGGCGGATGACCTTTCATAACCCGGGGATCATGCCCCGTCCCTTCCGCCTGGAGCTGGTCACCATCTTGAACCCACTGGGGGAAGGCGAAAGCATGGGCTTTCTGCACAAGAATTACACCAATGTGCTCCAGGGGCGCAGCCAGGGCCTGGTGCCCATCTGTATGGCCAGCGGCATTCCCCAGCCCGGCGTGGGTCCCTTCCCTGCCCTGGGCTACGACCTGGACCTGGCCCCGGGCAGCACCCAGGAAATTCGCTGGGCCATCGCTTCAGCCGGTGACCTGGACAGCTCCTGTGAACGCGCCCGCCAGGCCGTGCAGTGTCCCTGGGAAGCCGAAATCGCCCGCATCGAGCGTATCCACGAGGCACATGCGGTGGAGATCCACACCGGCAACCCGGGTTGGGACGCAGCCCTGGCCCTGAGCCAGAGCACCGCCCTGGGACTGTTCACCGGCCATCCCGGGGTTTTGCCCCACGCCTCCTTCGTGATCAACCGCCTGCCGGACCAGGGCTACTCGATCCGTGGGGATGGTAGTGATTACACCTACACCTGGAACGGCCAGACCCCGCTGGACGCCTATTATCTGAACTCGATCATCCTCCCCGGCGGGGCCGGCCTGGCCCGCGGGGTTTTGGATAATTTCATCCACGTCCAGCAGGAAAACGGCTTCATCGACTGGAAGCCGGGCCTCAGTGGGCAGACCAGCCACCTGCTGGCCCAGCCGCTGCTGGCCGCCCTGGCCCACCAGATCGATCCCGACCTGGATGACGTCGACTGGCTGAAACAGATCTACCCTGCCTTGAGCAAGTTCATCCGTTATTGGGTCGAGCAGGGCCTGGGTCCCGAGAGCCTGCCCCACTGGAGCCATCCCCTGCAATCCGGCCTGGAAGACGGCCCCCTCTACAACCGCTGGTCCGAAACCGGCCAGGGAGTAGAGATCGCCACGCTGGAGCCGCCCGCGCTGGCCGCCATGCTATCCAACGAATTGAGCCTGTTGAGCCGCATGGCTCGCCGCCTGGAGCAGACAGACGACCTGCTCTACTATCAGGCGCAGTCCCAGTTCGTCGACGATTGGCTGCGCACCAGCTGGAACCCGGCCAGCAGGGCTTACCTCTACCAGGAAAGCAGCGCCCACTTTGCCGGCCACGCCCGTTTCCACAAAACCCTCTCCAGAAACGGGACCAACCGGGTAAATAAAAATTTCACCGTTCCTCAGCGGCTGCAAATCAGGGTGGAGACGTTGGAACAGGCCACCCGCCCGGTAAGCCTGCGCCTCAGTGGGACCCGCAACGGAGAAGCCTACACAGAACAGGTCACCCCGCTCCAGATCGCCTGGTCCAACCTGCGCGGGGATTACACTACCCAGGGCCTGTTCCAGAGCCTGGAAATCGTGGAAATTACGGGGATAAAAAAGGGGGACCGGGTACTCGTCAGCACCATCGACTACACGCAGCACGACATTTCTACTTTCCTTCCCCTATGGGCCCACGTCCCTACCCCGGCCGAAGCCGGCGCCATCATCCAGCGTAGCCTTTTGCCCCAATTTGGCTACCCGCCCGGGCTGGGGCACATCCCCCACAAGGCCCTCACCCGGCAGAGCGCGGCTCGCATCCCCCTGGTGTGGAACCAGCTCCTGGGAGAAGCCCTGCTGCATTATGGCTTCCAGGCCCAGGCGGCCGCCCTGGTGGAAAAGATCATGACCGGCATCATCGCCCAGCTGGTCACCACGCAATCATTTCACGACTATATCCCGGCCGATGGCAGCCCCCCCAGCGGTGAAAGGAACTCCCTGCGCGGCCTGGCTCCCGTGGGACTCTTCCTGGAGACCCTGGGCATCCACCGCCTGACCGATCGCCAGGTAGTCATCCAGGGGAGTAATCCTTTTCCCTGGCCAGTTACGGTACAATATCAAGGGACGACCATCGTGCGCGCCCAGGACGAGGCCCACGTTACGTTTTACAATGGCTCGACAATATCGGTGAAAGGTGATGGTCCACATCGTGTCTGGCTGCCCTAACCCGCCAGCCGGTTGGATATCCAAAAGGAGGATGGAACATCGATGGAAAATCAATCAGACATTAATTATCTTATGCTCGTGGTTGTACAATCACAGGACGTCGAGAGCGCCCAGAATGCGCTTTCTGAGCTCAACATCACCGCGGAGCGTTTGCCCAGCACCGGCGGGTTCCTCGGCCGGCGCAATGCCACCTTGCTGATCGGCATCCCGCGCCAGCGAGAACAGGCCGCGCTCCAGGCCCTGAATGAGAGCTGCCGGCAGCGCATCGAGTACATCGCCGTGCCCCTGGAAAGCGCTCCCCTGCCCTTGCCCACACCTACCCCCATTACCATCGGTGGCGCTGCGATATTTGGTCTTGAAATCGATCATTTCGAGGAGATCTGACCATGAAACTCATCATCGCCATCGTACCCGACACAGACAGTGACACCGTTTCTACCGCCCTGACGGGTGAGAATTTCCGCGTCACCCAGATCGCATCCACCGGCGGATTCTTGCGCCGGGGCCATACCACCTTCCTCATCGGCCTGGAAGACGACCAGTTGGATCAAGCGCTGCAAATCATCCGCACCAGTCGCACCTCTCAGCCAGACCCCAACCAGAAACAAGGCGTGGTCTTCGTATTGAAGGTAGATCACTTCATGCGCTTTTGACCGGCTCCCGCGTACCGTATAGATGGCTCCCCCTATCCAACGCCCTTAACAAAAGTGATATTCATTTCGGTTAAAAACTCGGCTTGTATTCCCGGGCAAATCATACTATAGTTATTTTGGTGTTGACGGGGAGAAACCGAAAACATTGCTCTAATCAAATTTTATCTTTACCGATCAACAAAAGGAGATTTATCATGGATTTTGGTCTGGCCTTTTCGTTTGCATTCAAAGATCCTGATTGGCTGAAAAAGATCGCCCTCGCCGGCCTGGTTTCTCTGATCCCGATCATCGGGCAGATCTTCATCATTGGCTGGGGACTTGAAGTCACCCGCCGGGTTATCCGCCATGAGCCCGAACTGCTCCCCGACCTTGATTTTGGTGAAAACCTTTCCAAAGGTTTCCAGGCCTTCGTCATCAGCCTGGTATACAGCATTCCGATCATCCTGTTTTCGCTGATCATCAACATCAGCACCGCTCTGGCGGCTAACCAGCAGAACGGCGACACTGCCGCGGTAGTCATCGCGGCCATTTCGGTGTGCTGCGGTGGACTGATGCTCATCTATGGCATCGCCCTCGGCTTCTGGATCCCGGCAGCTTTTGGCAACTTTGTCGACAAAGGCCAGCTCAGCGCCGGCTTCAATTTCAATGATATTCTGGCCCTGATCAAGGCCGCTCCGGTCGCTTACCTGATCGTTTTACTCGGCTCCCTCGTGGCCGGGTTTGTCGGTTCGCTGGGGACCATCGCCTGTGTGGTCGGCGTCATCATCACCTATGCCTATTCTATGGCCGTGATCAGCCATTTCTACGGCCAGGCCTACAACCAGGCCAAGGGATATTGATCACAACTTTTTTGAGGACTTAAACGTAAAAACCGGCCGGGATGGATAACCATCCCGGCCGGTTTTTACGTTGCCCTCGACCGGTAAACCGGTCAATGCTCTTCTTCGTGAAACTCTTCCACCTGGTAAGTGAAGGCGCGCAGCTTTCGCTGCCGCCAGGCGCTGGCAGGCAGGCTCATCTTCTGGCACAGGTGGTCGAGGAACTCCTCCGGCCGGTCGATCTTTTCCCACACCTGGGGCAAAAAAGTCGCCCGGTGGAAACCTTCTCTCAAAATGACCCCATCCACGTGCGGTCGGAGCAGCCCCGGCAG
>JAAZNB010000204.1 GCA_012798515.1 Chloroflexota bacterium | reverse complement strand
GACCCGCTGCGCCCGGCGATCATGTGGATGGACGAGCGCGCCGTGCAGGAGACCTATGCCGTGGAGCAGACGCGCAGCCCGGTGTTGCCATACGCCGGCAGCGACGTCTCGCCCCAATGGATGCTGCCCAAGATCCTGTGGCTGATGCGCCACGAACGGGAGACCTTCGAGCGCGCTTACCGCATCGTGGAGCAGACGGATTTCTTTACTTATCATCTGACCGGCCGGTGGACCCTGGGATATAACCACCTGGTGGCGAAATGGAATTACGCCAACCCGGTGGGTGGCTGGCCGGTGGGGTTCCTGGAAGCGGTGGGGGTCGCGGAAGCGCAAGCCAAGTGGCCCACCACCATTTTGCCCATCGGGGCCAAAGTGGGCACGCTGCACCCGGCCGTGGCCCAGGCCACCGGGCTGCCCGAGACCATCCAGGTCATCCAGGGCGGCATGGATTCGACCGCCGGGATGCTCGGGGTGGGGGCCTTCGACGTGGGCCAGGTCGGTATGAGCCACGGCACCTCCACCGTGATCCAGTGCCAGTCTACCCACATGCTGGGTTCCAACATTGCCGCCCGCCCCGACGCGCTGGTCGACGGCTATTACCTGGTCGGCGGCGGGCAGACCACCACCGGCAGCGTCATCCAGTGGCTGCTCAACCGCCTCTCGGAGAACGACCCGGAGCATTTCGAGCGCGACCAGGCCCGCCTGGAAGAACAGGCGGTGCACATTCCCCCCGGCAGCAATGGCCTGGTGGCGCTGGAGTTCTTCCAGGGCACCCGCTCACCGGTGCGCGATCCCAACGCCCGCGGCGCCCTGTGGGGGCTGGGGCTGTGGCACACCTCGGCGCACCTGCTGCGCGCCTTCTACGAGGCCATTGCCTTCGGCGTGCGCCAGTTCCTCAACCAGCTGGTCTGTAACGGCTACGCCATCCAACAGTTCTCCGCCAGCGGCGGGCTGGTGCGCAGCCAGCTGGCCACGCAGATCCTGGCCGACGTGTGCGGCCTGCCGGTGCACCTGGTGGACGAGAAGGAACAGACCGCCCTGGGCACGGCCATCTGGGCCGGGGTGGGCGTAGGCATCTTCCCCGATTACCCCACGGCCATCCGCCGCATGGTGCGGTTTAGCCGGGTGGTCACCCCGCAGGTGCAGTTCCAGGCAGACTACGATTTTTACTACGCTAAATACAGCCAGACTTACGACCAGTTGAAAGACCTGATGCACGAAGTCGTGGCTTACGAAAACCGGCACAACTGAACAGCCGGACCTCATTCTTGGGAGAGTGTGCAATGTCCAACCTGACGGTTGAAGAAGCGCAAGCGGTTTACCGGCGATCCATCGTCATCGACGCCATGGCCGGCACGACCTACGCTTTCGACGCGCTGCAGCGGGCAGGAATTACGGGCGCCCACGTGACCCTGGCTGCCCACTACGAATCCTACGAGAAGACGGTAGACCGCCTGAAGAATTACTACGCCGCCCTGCTGGCCTACCCCCAGCAGCTGTGCCTGGTGGAAAAGTCCAGCGACATCGAACGCGCCAAGCTGGAAGGCAAGACGGGCATCATCCTGGGCTTGCAAACCATCACCCCCATGGGCCAGGACTGGACCGACCTGTGGATCTTGCGCAAGCTGGGCGTGCGCATCGCCCAGCTGACCTACATGAGCCACACCCAGGCCGGCGACGGCTGTATGGAAGAGCCCGACAACGGCCTGACCTACTTCGGCGAGCGCACCGTGATGGTGATGAACCAGGCCGGCATCCTGGTCGACCTGGCCCACTGCGGCTGGAAGACGGCCGAGGGCATCCTCAAGGTCTCCAAGGACCCGGTGGTGACCACCCACTCCAACCCCTACAAGGTCAGCCCGGTGCGGCGCAACCTGCCGGACGAGCTCTTGCAGGCCATTGCCCAGAGCGGCGGGGTGATCGGCATCAACGGCCACCCGGCGATCTGCTCTACCCGCACGGATGGCAGCCGGCCCTCG
>JAAZNB010000203.1 GCA_012798515.1 Chloroflexota bacterium | reverse complement strand
GCGCCGGGGACGGCCTACACTTTGGTTACAGCAAGGCACGGCCCAGGCTATCAATGCCGGGGATTCGATGTTCACCCTGGCGCACCTGGCTATGCTGGAGCTGGAAAAGACTGTCTCGCTCTCGACGGCGCTGGAGTGCGCCTGGCTGCTGCACCAGTCCTGTGTGCGCCTGACCCGCGGGCAGTATCTGGACCTGGCTTTCGAGCAGTGCCAATCGGTGAGCCTGGAAGATTACTGGAATATGATCGGTGGGAAGACGGCATCATTGCTGGGCACGTGCGCACAATTGGGCGCGCTGGTCTCCGGGGCGGACGGCGCAGTTGGCCAGGAGCTGTACCAGTTCGGCTTCAATCTCGGCCTGGCTTTTCAGGTCCAGGATGACCTGCTGGGCATCTGGGGTGACCCGGCGGTGACCGGCAAGTCGGTGGCCAGCGACCTGATGGCGCATAAGAAAACGTTACCGGTGCTATATGGGTTGCAACAGGGTGGGGCGTTTCCTGCACGTTGGCAGGCTACCAACATCACGGAGGACGAGGCGACCGGGCTGGCCCGGCTGCTCGACCAGGCAGGCGCCAGACAGTACGCCGAGGACGAAGCCGCCCGCCTGACGGCGCAGGCGCTGGACTCGTTGGAACGCGCCGTGCCCGGCTGTGAGCTGCTGCAAGAGTTCGCCGGACGCCTGCTCCAACGCCAGAAATAAGGCGAGGTTTTTAGACGTCGATGTTATAATGAGTGGGGGAACAGCGCTTGTTTCCTGATTCTGGATCACTGCCGAAATGTGTGGTTGCCGTACAATTCGAGCAATTATTTATTCCTTTCCATTGCTCCACCATTGGCATACAGATTGAGATCTGCTTCCACGACTTCTGGGTTGTTAGCCACTTTCCCGGTTAGTCAAATGAACTACGCCATCATATTTTTTAATGAGGATTCCAATGGACATCTTTCAAAAGTGCTACGAATATACCGAAGTAAAAGATGCAATCGACCATGGGATTTATCCATTCTTCATTCCACTGTCGGATAACGAAGGCACCGAGGTACTCTACCGGAGCCACCGCCTGATCATGTGCGGCTCGAACAACTACCTGGGGTTGACCACGCACCCCAAGGTGCGCCAGGCGGCCATCGACGCTATCCAACGTTACGGAACCAGCTGCACCGGCTCGCGCTTCCTGAATGGGACGTTGGAAATGCACGAACAGTTGGAACAAGAACTGGCTGCCTGGGTGGATAAGCCCGCCGCGCTGGTGTTCTCTACGGGGATGCAGGCCAACCTGGGGGCAGTCAGCGCCCTGGTGGGCCGTGACGACGTGATCATCCTGGATAAGGAAGACCACGCCAGCATCGTGGACGGCGCCCGGTTGGGATATGGGAAACTGGAACGTTACCGCCACAATGATATGCAACACCTGGAACGCGTGCTGAAATCGATCCCCGAGAAGGCCGGCAAGCTGTTGGTCGTGGATGGCCTGTTCAGCATGGAAGGCGACCTGGCCATGTTGCCCGAGATCCTGGCCCTGGCCGGGCAATACGGCGTGCGCGTGATGGTGGATGATGCGCACGGGATGGGCGTGACCGGAGGGGGACACGGCACGGCGGCCCAGTTCGGGGTGACCGACCAGATCGACATCATCATGTCCACATTTAGCAAGTCCTTTGCTTCGTTGGGCGGCTTTGTGGCCGGGGAAACCGACGTGGTCGATTACATCAAGCACCATGCCCGCTCGTTGATCTTCTCGGCCAGCATCCCGCCGGCCAATGCGGCCGCGGCCCTGGCAGCGCTGCACATCATGAAGGATGAGCCCGAGCGCGTGGAGCGCGTCAACCTGAT
>JAAZNB010000202.1 GCA_012798515.1 Chloroflexota bacterium | reverse complement strand
TGGTGGGCCCGTTCACACATCTGGTTGACTGCGGCCGCGTTCTGGGGGTCGAGGACCCAACGGATGGCGTCGACGTAGCTGTCCGGCGAGCCATCCACGATCAAGCCGGTTTCCCCATCGACCACGTAATCGCGTACCGACAGGCTGTCGGTGACGATGGTCGGCTTCTTCAGCCACATCGACTCGATATAGGTCAGCAGGCCGGCCGAGCGGCGCAGTCCCAGGCGGATTGGGACCACCACGGCAGCCGAGGTGTGGATCAGCCGTTCGTATTCCTCTTTCGATGGCCAGGTCAGGTTCACGTTGTGTGGCAGGTCGGGGGTTTGCTCCAACCTGGCCGTACACACGATGAACTCGGTTTCTGGCATACAGCGCGCCGCCTGGAGCAGGGGGGCGTAGTCGCGAAAAGAGTTCCCGCCGGCAAAGATGTGCCGGCCGCGCGAGTGCATGGCGACGGTAATCTCCGGCCTGGCGTTCAGGGTGTAGAACAGGCACACACGCATTTTATCCGCCGCCACGCCCCAATTCCGCGGGAAGATGTCCGCTTCATCGTGCGAATAGACCACGTAGCGATAGATGGCGCGGTCGGCCAGGCGGATGACCCACTCCTCCAGCCAGCCGCGCACGTCCCGGTCCGGCTCATACATTTCCCCATACAACACGATCTTGGGCCTGAATCGCTTCGGCCAGAAGCTGATCAACAGTACCGCCATCAGCTCCGGCTTGAGGTGGCCGCGCGAGCTAAACAGCAGCAGCACGTCCTCACGCAGGGCCGCACGCAGCACCCGCCAGAAGAGGCGCGCCTCCTGGAGGAGGTTGAACTTGCGCCTGGGAAGCAACTCCAGGTAGGATGGAACATCGATCTTCCGGGCCCGCGCCGCAAAACGTGGATCGAGGAATCCTGTCTCAAAAGTGGTGGCAAAACGCTTGATACCATTAGAGCTGTGTTTCACTTTGCACCCTTCCGTTTTACCTCGATGGTGTGACGCCAAAAGAGGCTCGTCCAGCCGGCGGGTGACTGCCGGCCGGACGCTCCTCATAAACCGATAAAACGATCTCCCGGTCTACTTACCGGGATGCACGCCGGCTACTCGAAACCGACACCACCACGATGATCGCCAGCAGCAAGACAATGGCAACGATCAAGGTCGGTAAGACCCACCCGGGGCGGGCGCCCGGCATGTCCTGGACAGGCGCCGGCACCGGCTCGGAGACCACCCCGGCCGGCGCGGCCGTGACGGACAGACCGCCCGTGCCCGCTCCGACGCGGGAATCGCTGGTCAGGATCTGCTCACCGCGCACGACGGCGAAGTCCCCGCCCAGCCTGCCTTGCAGGGTGGGCTCGACGTAGGTATTTCCGGCCCACTGCAGGCCCTCGGGCGTGCTGCCCAGAATAGCCAGGACGGTGTAATTACTGTTCCAGGGCGATTCCATCAGCTCCAGGTAGCCCAGGCTGGCCCCGTCAGGCAGACGGTACACCACCCGGAAGCCGGATTCCTGGGCCAGGTTGCTGCCGTCTTCGAAGGGGGCCGGCAGGGTATCGCTCAGATCCTGCAGGATGGGCAACGAACTGGGCAGACCCACCAGAATCAGGTTATGCGTCTGGCTGACTTCCTCCGGTACCGGGTTGCCATAATAGGTGGTTAGTTCCACCAGGTTCCCCAACGAGCGCCGGCCTAACTGATAAGCGAATTTTCCCGCCACGTCCAGGGAGGCGGCGTCATTGCTGCCCACCACGAAGGCAATGTTCGCCAGAGTGGGGTCCGTGGCCAGCAGGTCGGGATACTCTCCCAGGTCGCCGTCGGCGCCCTGGCTGACCACCGCCGGGTTGAGCGGGATGTGCAGCAGGCTGGCCGACGAGATGGCCGTCCACAGGTTATTGGTGATCAACGTGGAGCAGCGCGTATAGGGGATGTGGTCTGCTTCCAGGGTCAGGCGGTTCATACCCGGGCGCAGCAGCTCTGGCGGAATGCGCACCTTTTGGGTCGCCGCGCTGGCTGTTTCTTCCGAGAACAGGGCGCTGCCGATGTTCTGGCGGTTCAAGCGCACCACCATGCCGCTCAGCTCGAAATCGAGCAGGGCCGAATGGCTGTACATCAGGTCCAGATAGGCTTCGTCGTTGGTAACCTGGCCGGGGGGTACAAAGAACAGGTAATCTCGCGAGGTGACGCCCATGCCGGTCATGACTTCATCGACATAGCCCAGGTCCGCAAAGGTACGGTCCACGCTGACCGAGGTGGTCTCGATACTGGATTCCACGTCCGAGACCAACACCACGTTGGGCTGGTCGGAAGTACGCATGGCGCCCGAGCTGATCGCCTGGGCTGCCTTGACGATGCCGGTATCGGTGTTCCCGCCTACAATCAGGGCCAGTTTACTCTCGTTCCAGGGTGAGACGATCTCCTGAACGATACCATCGTCGGTATCCATGCCGGCGTAGACGTAACCGTCACCACCGGCCTGCCCGGGCAGGCTCACCCCCGACAGGGCAGGAAAAGCCGTTCCACGGCCGACGAAGACCAGGTGGCTGGCGGATAACACGTCTTCGGTCACCTGGCCAACCGGCAGGGTGCTGATCTGCATCTGCCCGAAGGTCAGGCGTCCCAGCCCGGCGGCGACGGTCAAGGCCGCCTGGACCTCACCCTCGGTGGGTTGGTCCGGGGTCACTACCGTGACGCTGTCCGGGAAGATAATGTCTTCCTGAAACATGGGCCGGGGGAAGAGCGACAGGTCGGTGTTGGGGGCCTGGAAGGTATGGGGCAGGTCGAAACGCGAGCTGGAACGCAGTGTGATCACCGTCTGGTGTTCGAAATCACAGTCCAGGGCCGCATCCAGGAAGAGGAACAGCTCCTGGCGGCCATCGTCGCGCGGAGATACCAGGGCGTCCGGCGGGATTTGAATTTCGACTACCTTTTCGCCGGTCCAATCCAACAAGATATTGGTGATGTACTTGTTGTTATAGGTGACGTCCAGGGCCGCGCCGGTCATGCGGATCAGGTCCTCCGTCGAGACGCCTTCGGTGCTGCTGAAGGCGTTGTTGATCACCAGCTGGATGGTGGCGCCCTGGGACAACTGCCAGTTAATGGGAATGCCAAACTGGATGCGAGCCGAATCGAACGGCCCGCGCAGCACCTCATCGGTGCGTTCCAGCTGCTCGAAAGTGACCACGTCCGGTCCTTCGACCAATCCGGGCAGTTCAGTCCCTGCCAGCGCACCGCCGGTAGCGGGCAGAGGCGTCGCGGTCACGTCGCCTGGGCCGGCAGTGGGGGTCACTGCCTGGGCCAACGCCGTAGAGGGCGCTAGAAATGTCCCGGCGAGCAAAACGATAAGTGACAAGAAGGGGATGATCCTCTTTTTCATAGCCGCCGCGTCGTTACGACGCTCCTCCTTTCTGAGAAACAGGTGGGTTGATTGCGTTTATCCAAATCTCTGTAATCCATAAGACTCCTCCGTCAGCAGCCAGCTCAATCCACAAATAAAAAGCTTGATTTTTTACGATCCTGTCACGATCTTGATGAAGAATAAAACCTCAACTCATTGGTTTGCACGACGACGCACCCGCTGCCAGAGGACCGTCTGCCGCCCGGTCAGGTAGCGGTACAGACCGGCCAGGGCAGCCAGGTTGCTGTCGAATAGAAAAGCCGGGAGGTACAATATTTTCTCCAGGCGACCTGGCCGGGCCGCAGAGGGGCGCCGGCGGCCGAGGCAGGCCAACCCGTAGAAGACCCCCTGCAAACCCAGGAAAACATAATTCCAGGGAGCGTCCAGACGCAGCAGCGACGCCGGCCGGGATGAGCGGCGAGGCCGGCGTAACACCGCGGCCAGGTTGGCCAGCCAGGCGCCGATCATCGCCAGCGGCACGAGGGGCCGCAGGAATTTGTGCGAGACCACCTGCCAGACCACCAGCGGTTGGCGCAGGGGCAGGATGTGCGGAGCGAGCAGCATGGCCTGATAACGCCCGGCATTGATGCGCGTGCGGCGGGCAATTTCGTCCTCCGCGCTCAACGACACTCTTTCGTAGGTGCGCGCCCGGTCGGTATACACCACGCGATAACCCTGGCGAATGACCTGCATGGCCAGGTAGAAATCGTCGTTGATCACGGCCTGGGACGCAGGTTGGAAAAGGTCTTTGCGCACAGCCAGGATCTCGCCGGCCACACCTGTACAGCTGCCCAGGCGAGTCTCCTGTTTCTTGATAAACGATTCATATTTCCAATACAGCCCTTCGGACTCGCCCAGCACGCCATCCCCCGCAAGGATCGACTTGGCCCCGCTGACCGCCCCCACCTGGGGGTCGCTGAAGGGGGTCACCAAAGCCTGGAGGGTCTCCGGTGCGTACAGGTTGTTGGCGTCCGAAAAAACCACCACCTCGCCCCGCACACAGTCCATGGCCCGGTTGATGGCCGCCATTTTGCCTTCTCGCTGCGGGCGGTAGCTTAGCTCCACCCCGCGGGCGGCAAATTCCCCGGCAATCGCCGCCGTGCGATCCTGAGAGCCATCGGCCGCCACCAGGACCTGGAGCCGGTCGGGGGGATAATCCAGGGCCAGGGTGTTCTCCAGCTTGTTGGCCAGCACTTCCTCTTCGTTATAAGCCGCGATCAAGACCGTGACCGGCGGGGTGTGACCGCTGTTGGGGACCGGCCTGGGATGCCGGCGCGCCAGCAGGGCCAGCAGCAAAGGATAGCCGGCGTAGGTGTAAACGATCGCCGAGACACACAACCAGAACAGGCGCGCCATCATAGCGGCCCCTTCCCGTTGTGGCGGTACTGCTGCGCCAGGCTGAAATACAGGTCCGCCAGGCAGTTCACGGTGGTTGCCAGCGAATAGTTGGTGAGGATGTGCTCCCGCGCCCGGGCCCCCAGCTGCCGGCAGGCTTGCGGATCTTCCAACAATCTCACCAGGGCGGCCAGCAGCGCCTCAGGATCGTCCGGCGGGACCAACAGTCCCGTGCGTCCGTCCAGGACGACTTCTGAATTTCCGCCCACGTCGGTTGCTACCGCCGCAAGACCGCTGGACAGGGCCTCCAACAAGGCATTGGAAAGGCCCTCGGCGGCCGAAGGCAGCACGAACACGTCGACAGCCTGTAAATAAGCGGTAACGTCCTCTTTGACACCCAGGAAGTGAATCCCGTTTCCGGCCAGCTGCTTCAACGGCTCCTCTTCCGAGCCACTCCCGATGACCAGCAGGTGGGCGTCGGGGTGGGTGGCGTACAGCGTTGGCCAGATAGCCAGCAGCTGGTCAACGCGCTTCTGTTCTTCCAGGCGGCCCACGAACAACACCAGGCGGCCGTCCGGCAGGCCCAGCTCGTGGCGGAGCTTTTGTTTTTCGCCGGCGCAGTCCAGCGGCTTGAAACGCTGCGTGTCTACGCCATTGGGAATGTACACCCGGGCTTTCTTAGGGATGCCAGCGGTGTGCAGCTCGGCATCGATCTCTGCGCTGATGGTCACGAAAGCGTCGATCTCGCTGCGGATCACCTTGAGCCGCTGGCGGCCCAGGGCAGTGCGATTGAAATAGGCCATCTCGCCATGGTTGGGGCCGCTCAACAACACTTTGGTCACCGCGGGGATGTGAAAGGCCATCTTGGACAGGACTGCAATGGTGGTCGGCGAGAGCATGTCGAAGGCGTGGATCACGTCTGGGCGTAGAACGCGGATCTTGTTCATGCCCGAGAGGATAAATTGGGCAGCCGCCAGCGGTTTAGGGGGCCTGGCCGGCAGACGGTGCACAGGAATCCCGTCGATGATCTCGTAATCCGGCAGGTCATCCCGGCGGCGGGTTAGAATTTGAACGTCGATACCTTTGGCCTGTAGCAAAGGAGCTACCTCACCCAGCTGGCGCTCGGCCCCGCCCACCAGAGGAGCGTAGGCCTGGATGACCATCACCACTCGCAGCCGGGCGCTCATTGCAGGCCTCCTGGCACGACTGCCCGGTGGCCGCCATTGGCCAGGCCGCGGTACAGGTCTACGAAACAGTCCGTCCACTTCTCGAGATTGTATTCGCGCCCGACCAGTTCGCGCCCGGCAGCGCCCATCTCATCCCAACGCTGCGGCTGGCGCAGCAGCTCCAGCATGGCCTCTGCCAGCAGGTCCGGGTGCTGGGGTGGTACCAACCGGCCGGTGAGGGGTGTGATGATGCGTCCGGCATCCCCCACCCGGGTGGCAATGACCGGTAAACCGGCCGCCAGGGCCTCTAATATAGCCACGGACATTCCCTCCCAATGCGAGGCGTTGACGTATACATCCGCCGCAGCCAGCAGGCGAGGAACGTCCTGGCGCGGGCCGGTCAGGCGGACGTGCTCCTCCAGGCCGAGTGAATGCACCTGGGCCTGGAGATCGGGCAGCAGGTCGCCGCCGCCGACGATCCACAGGCAGGCTTGCGGAAATGAGTGGGTGACGGTTTCAAAAGCCTGAATCAGATCAGAATATCCTTTCGGCGCCACCAGGCGCCCCACGCTGATCAGCACGGGGCGATGGAGGCTGTCTGTGCCCATCCATTCCTGGCGCACCTGGGCGCGTTCCTGGGCAGTCAGCCGCCCCGGGAGGGAAATGGCATTGGGGATCACGTTGATGGGCGTCCCGCCCAGGCGTGGGCGGTGCGCTTCGGCGATGGAATATCCGTTGACCAATACCCGCTCGGCAGCGTGGCGCAGCAACCAGGACTCCAGGTTGTAGCGCAGGGGATGGTAATGCTGCGGGTCGAGCCCCGCCGAGCGCAGCGAAGCGACCACCGGGATGCCCGCCAGCCGCCCGGCCAGCGCACCGAGGATGTTGGCATAGGTCAGGTAAGTTTGCAGCAAATCGAACTTTTCGGCGCGCAGCCAGCCTTCCAGCCGGGACAGGCGCGCCAGGTCGAACAAGCCGGCGCCGGCGAAGGTCTCGACGCGCAGGCCGGCGTCGAGAATCTGCTGGCGGAAGGGCGATCCATCCGGCGGGTAAAGGCTGACCAGGGTCACCTGGATACCCCGCTCGGACAGCTTGCCGGACAGCTGGACCAGCATCTTCTGCGCTCCCCCCCATTCGAGGTTGTCGATCATCTGGGCCACGCGCATCATGACTGCCTGCCTCCTACCAGCACCGTGTGCACGGTCTGCCCGAACTCCAGGATGAGCTGGTACTGCTGGATGAGGAGCGCCACGCCGTACACAAAGGCCCCGGCCAGGATGCTCACCGCGAGCAGCGCCAGCGCCGGCAAAGAAGCCCCCAGGTGGAGCACGATCCACACGGTCGC
>JAAZNB010000201.1 GCA_012798515.1 Chloroflexota bacterium | reverse complement strand
TTTCTCGCGAATGGCCGCCACGGCTTCACGAATATTGTAATCGATGCGCACAGGGGTGATGTCCAGGCTGTGCTTTCTCAGGTCGAGAATGGTATAGGCAGCGCGCGGATCGCCGTCATCGGGGCGCCCCACGCTTCCCGGGTTGATGAACCAGGTATGGCCGGCCTGGCGGGCGAAGGGCTGGTGGGAATGACCGCACAGGACCATGTCCGCCTGGGCGATCTGTGCCAGCTCTTGCAGCCGTTCCAGAGGGGTGTCCGGCCCCAGGTGCTCTTTGGGGGAATCCGGGCTGGCATGGACCAGCAGGATCTTCCAGCCGGCCAGGTGGATCAAGCGCTGCTCCGGCAGGTATTTCAGGAATCGCCGGTTTTCCTGGGTGAGGTGATCGAATGCCCATTGGAAGGAGAGCCATTTCTCGGGCGCTTTTTCCTCTTTCCATTGTTTGATTTTATGCTTAACCTTCAATACCTTGCGGTCGTAGTTACCGGAGATGCTCAATATATTTTGCTTGCGGATAAGCTGCACGACTTCGTCCGGAAAGGGGCCGTAGCCGACCGAATCGCCCAGGTTCCACCGGTCTTCGACCTCCTGGCGGCGGGCATGTTCGAGGACGGCTTGCAAGGCGGGCAGGTTGGCATGGATGTCGCTGAGGACGGCAATTTTCATAGTGAGCCGGTCTCGGCGTCCTGGCCCGCAGTGGACAGGAAATCCAGCGGGGGATAGACCTGGTCGCTGTGGGACAGGGGCAGCCGGAGGGTGGCTTGCAGGCTGTCCCAGACACAGTCTGCCTTCCATGCCTGCCAATCTGACGAAAATTTTTGGAAACTGGCGATGCGGTTTTGCTGGCAGTCTTCCAGGAAATAGTTCAAGCCGGGCAGCAGGAAATAGAACGGCCGCTCGTGGCCGAAATAGGCGCGGGTAAACTCGCGCTCTTCCTTCATGAAGATCGGCAGAAACTGGATCCACACGTCCAGGTCGTGGATGTCGCCCAACTGTTCCTGGACCTTGCGGATGGCCTGGACCACGGGTTTGATCTCCCCGGGGTACAGCGGAAGAAAGATCTCCAGGGTATAGCGCAGGTGCTTGGCAGCGATGCGCATTTCGTGTAGCTTTTCGACTTCCTCGGGTTGGGTAGTGATCGGGTCGTATTCCAGCAGGTGATCCAGCCCCTGTTGGACGAGGTCGGCGGAGAGCTGGTACAGGTCTCGTGAGTAGACGGAGCCGGCGTTGTTCTTGAGCAGGCTGGCTGTGATCTTCTTATCCATCTCCTTGAGCACGCGGTTTTTGACCAGCTCGTCCATGGCGCGCGTCACGCCGGCCTGCTGCCGGTCGCGTTTCTGTTTCAGGCGCAGCATCAGCCGGCGGATCCCGGAGCGCAGATTGGCTTCGCGAGTGCGGTTGAGCACCTGGCTCAACCGGTCGATTTGAACGTCGGTGTCGCGGACTTCACTTAACGCTCGCGTCACTTTCCGGATTTCTTTTTGCCACAGGCTGATCTTGACCGGGGGATAGCATTTTTCGAACACGCTCAAAGCCGTGCGCAGGCGCCGGGAAGCAACGCGCATGCGGTGGATGTACTCGATGTCTTCGGCCTGGCTGACGCCTTCGATTTCCTGGTTAAGGGCGGTCAGGTGCTTCAGGAGGACGTTGGCCCCAAAAGCACATATGCTGGCGTCTGGTTTTTGCATGTCTATTCTCCTTCCAGATGCACCTGACCATAAAATTTGATCGTACCTGGTACTCTCTATCCCTGTTGATCCTCGAAGAGTGATTGGATATAGCGTCTCAGGTCTTCAAAAATGGGCTGCATTGGCCGGTCGGCATCAACGGTGATGAAGTTGTATTCACTTGCCATCTGGTCGAATTGTTCCAGCAAATGAGACTGGTAAACACAGAAACTATCGTACAGGTTGTCGGCGCAGCGAATGTCCATGCCGGCTTCCCAGTAATTGAACCCGCGTCCGTGGACGATGCGAGATACCAGGGTGGGGATGCTGGCTTTGAGATACAGGATGATGTCCGGTTTGAGGGCGAAGCTGTACAGCTCCCGGCACCACACCGGGTCGGCGCCGCGCACGATATCCCGGGCAATGACCGAATAGAAATAACGGTCGGAGAGGACGATGAAGCCGGCTTTGAGGGCGGGAATGATCTGGTTTTCCAGGCGATCGGCGAAATCGGTGGCGTAGAACAGGCTCATCGTCATGGGGCCCAGCGTGTGGCCCTGCTTGGCCGTGTCCAGGCCTTCCTGGGTCAGGGCCGAGCGGCGCAGGCCGGTGTCCGAGACGGCGTAGCCTTCGTCTTCCAACCAGCGGCGCAGGAGCTGGATGTGGGTCGAGCGCCCGACGCCGTCGGTGCCTTCGAGCACGATCAGCTTCCCGGGCAGCTCAGTGATGGGGTTGTAGGGGAACCCGGCGCCGTAGAATTCTACGTTCTTCATGACTGGCCACCCTTCCCGATCTCGGCTTCCTTGATGCGCGAGCGCAGCGATCTCCGCCGGTAAGGCGATAGCGGGTTGGGCAGCCCCTTCCAGCCCAGCAGGGCTTTCTTGACGTGCTGGCGCACCTGCGCCTGCTGTTTTTCGACCGGCATGGTGCCGTCGATGGTGGTAAAGCCGTACTCGTCTACCATGGAGTCGTATTCGGCAATGATGCGCTGCTGGAACAGGCGGAAGCTGGTGACTTTGTTATCGGAAAGCCCCAGGTCCATGCCGGCCTCGTAATACTTGATCTGGGCTCTGGCGGCCAGGATGCGGTCGACGGCGATATCCAGGGGAACGTGGAAATAGAACACCATGTCTGGCTGGTAGGCAAAGGAGTACAGGTTGTGCACCCAATCACGGTCAACCCCGCGGGCCACATCGCGCGCAAAGGCGGTGAAGGCATACCGGTCAGCCAGTACGATGACGCCCGCTTTCAAGAGGGGCAAGATATAATTTTCCCAGCGGTCGGCAAAATCAGTAGTCTGTAACAGGCTAAAGGTGGTGGGGGTGAACAGCTTGTCCTTTTTAGCCTGCCGGGTGGTGCTCTTTACCAGGGCGGAAGAGTTCCACTCGGTAAAATAGACCGTCCGGCCGCTGCCTTGCAGCCATTTGTACAGAAGGTCGATCTGCGTGGACTTACCGCTGCCATCGATTCCTTCTACGACGATTAATTTGCCTTTATAATTCGGTTTTTTTAGCACAAGAACCTCGTCGGAAAACCACAATAAAAATATATTATAGCATTCGACAGAATTGTATACCTATCGAGTCTTCATTATCTATATCGCCCGCGTTGATTTGGCCTGGGGTGAATTACAGGGCCTTCCTCCCCACCTGATGAGCAGCGACATTCATAAAAGAAATCCCCTCCGGGTCGAGGTGGAAGGGATTCTTGATTTTGGAGTGTGAAGTCAGGCCCTATTGGGCAACTTCGTCTTCATCGTCTGTGGTCTCAAACTCCAGGAGTTCCCCGGTGGCGATAAAAACGGTGCGTTCACAGATATTGGTGACCCGGTCGGCCATACGCTCCAGGTTGTGGGCAACCCACATCATCAGGTTGGCATAGTCGATGACTTCGGGATTGGCGATCATGGCCACGACGAGGCTGCGGTACACCTTGTTGTATAGGTCGTCGACGGCGTCATCCTCGCTCGGGATAACGCTGGCTTGCGAAGCATTCTCGTTGATGAAGGCGCTGAGTGACCGGTGCAGCATACTGACGGACAGTTCTGCCATGGTGACGATATCGCGCATGGGGATTACCGGCTCTTTCCCCTCCAGTTTGAGGGCGACCTTGGCAACGCCTTTGGCGTAATCCCCCATGCGTTCCAGCTCGGTAATGACTTCCAGGATGGCGGCCAGCATACGCAGGTCGTGGGCAATCGGCTGTTGGGTGGCGATCAGGATCAGGATGGCGTTTTCTATGGCGAAGCGTTTTTCGTTGATTTGATAATCGTCGTCATAGATTTGTTTTGCAGCATCAAGGTCACGGCTTTTCAGAGCTTCCACCGCATTGAGCATGGCCTGTTCCACCATGCTGCCCAGCAGCAGCACTTCATCTTGTATATGGTGTATCTGGCGATCCAATGTTTCGCGTGGCATGTATGTGCTACCTCTGTTTCCTGATTTCTGAATTAGCCGAAACGACCAGTGATATAGTCCTCAGTCCGTTTGTCCTTCGGATTGGTGAATATCTGACTGGTTAAACCATATTCTACCATCAATCCCGCCCGGTCATCGTCCATGGTAAAAAAGGCGGTGTAGTCCGAGGCGCGTGCAGCCTGCTGCATATTGTGGGTGACGATAATAATGGTGTAATTCTTGGAAAGCTCGCGCATCAGGTCTTCGATTTTGAGGGTGGCGATGGGGTCCAGAGCGGAGCATGGCTCGTCCATGAGAATGATCTCGGGCTTTACGGCCAGGGCGCGGGCGATGCACAGGCGCTGCTGCTGCCCGCCCGACAGGGCCAGGGCGCTTTTGTGCAGGTCATCTTTAACCTCGTCCCATAGGGCGGCCTGGCGCAGGGTCTGTTCGACCAGGTCTTCCTGGTTGCCACGGTATCCGTTGATGCGCGCCCCCCAGCTGATGTTCTCGAAGATGCTTTTGGGAAAGGGGTTCGGCTTCTGGAAGACCATGCCAATCATCCTACGCACCTGCACCGGATCGACGTCCGTATCGTAGATATTCTTGCCGTGGAAGAGAATCTCGCCATCCACGCGGGCATTGAGGATGAAATCGTTCATGCGGTTGAAAGAGCGCAGCACAGTACTCTTGCCGCATCCGGAGGGCCCGATGATGGCAGTGATTCGTTTCTGTTCGATTTTGAGATTGATCTCTTTGACTGCCCGAAAATTGCCATAGAAAATGTTCATGTCCCGCGCTTCGATGGCAATTTGGGCATCGGTAGAATGTGCAGATGTCTGAGGGGTCTCTATGTTCATGTTGATCGTCTATTACACCGGTTCTGAAGTAAGATGGCAACCGCAGGGTGCGGGAGCGAAGCGGCCCGGCCGCCTGGTCGCACAACTGCGTTTGCATATCGAAAACATCTTGCGGCCGTGTAGTCCAATTATAGAACTGAAATGAAATAACCGTAAACCTACCATTTTACCCGCATGAGTTCACAGAGCAGAAAATTTCGACCTTGCCAGCATCCGCATCTGTTTCCCCTTACTTCCTTTACTTGCTTTCAGGAAAAAGGAGGCTGGAATTTCCGGTGTGGAACCCAGCCTCCCATAGGTACATCTTTGGATGGTTATTGGACCATGGCTTGCCGCGCCCGGCAAGCAGTTTCGTGATTGTTTTCCCAGGTGGAGAAGTCGGGAGCAGCTGTCCCTTTGAGCGACCGGCTGGCCCGGCGACGGTCCACAACGAAGGCGATGGGTTCAGTGCGGAATTCGGGTGGCGTACAATGCTTGGCTGCGTGGTTCTCAACCGCGATAACGATGTGCACAGAACAACGCATTCCGCCTCTCTCCTGATGGGAAATCGATACCATTGTGATTAGCCCAATGATACCATTCCCAGTTTAAGACCAGGGCAAAACAAAGTTAACGGGTCATCAAAACTGGTAAATACTTTGTTAACATAAGCCCAGGGGTAGCGGTTTTTAAGTTGGTGGGGGCAGATATAGCCCCCACCAGCGCCGGATCAAGCCTGCTCGGCGAACTCGGGAATCGAGAAGTAGAAGGTACTGCCTTCGCCCGGGGTGCTGTCGGCCCAGATACGGCCGCCGTGCGCCTCGACCAGGTGGCGCGAGATGGACAGCCCTAAGCCGGTCCCGCCACCGGACCTGGCCCGGTCGGCTTTATAGAAGCGTTCGAAGATGCGCGGCAGGGCTTCGGATGAGATGCCCACGCCGCTGTCTTGGACGGCAAAGGTGACCCGGCCCTGGTCCGAGATGGCCGAGACGTGAATCTGTCCCCCCGGCGGGGTGAACTTGATGGCGTTATGCAGCAGGTTGATAAACACCTGTCCCAGGCGTTCTTTGTCTACGTTCACCATCTGGGTGTCGGGGGAGCAATCCCAGGTGAGCTTCAACCCGGCGCGCGAGGCTTGCAGCTCCATGCGTTCGCAAGCGGTCTTGACCAGCTCACAGGGCGAGAGCAGCTGTTTCTGCAAGGGAGCCTGGCGAGACTCGATGCGCGATAGTTCCAACAGCTCCTGGACCATCTGGGTCAGGTTGTCGATTTCGTTCTCCATGCGTACCAGGAAACGCCGCGCCGCGGGCGGGTCTTCCAGGGCGCCCTCCAGCAACGTCTCGGTGATGGCTTTCAAAGCCGCCAGCGGGGTACGCAGCTCGTGAGAGACGTTGCTGACGAAGTCACGGCGCACCATTTCCAGGCGGCGCAGGCGGGTCAGGTTCTGGAAGACCAGCAGGGTGCTGCCGGCCATGTTCTTTTCCAGGGGCGTGGCGATGCCTTGCACAAAGGAACGGTCGGAGGCCGTCTCCAGTGTGGTGGTTTGCTGGGCGCCGGTCATCTGGCACTTGCGCCATAGTTCCACCAGCTGGTGGTGGCGCACCACTTCGATCAGGGAGTGGTCGAGGGCGTCTTCTTCGCTGACGTCGAAGATCTTGCTGGCGGCCGGGTTGATCAACTGGACGATGCCGTCTGCGTCGGCGATCAAGACGCCATCGGTCATGTGGGTCAGGACGGCGGACAGTTTGGCCCGCTCGGCCTTCAACTCTTCGATCTGCGTGTTGAGCTGGGAAGTCAGCAGGTGAAAGGCGCGGTCTAACTGGCCGACTTCATCATCGTGGGAAGCAGACGAGGGGGGGATCACGTCGGATTGGACGGTGATATTGTCCAGCAGTTTGCGCACCGGCTG
>JAAZNB010000200.1 GCA_012798515.1 Chloroflexota bacterium | reverse complement strand
TTCCAGGAGTTGGCGATGCCGATAATTGGTTTCTCCAGATCATCATAAGAGAAGCCGGCAGCAATCAGGTGGCTCTTGTTGAGCGCCCTGGTAAACGGCTGCATCTGTTCTATTTTTTTACCCACTTGGCCCTCTCTTTCAATACTTCAGAGATTTTGCGGTACTACTCAGCCTCAGGAACGTCCCTCCACCCAGCAGTTACCAAATTTCTTGTGCTTGGCCTCCAAAGTGGAGAACGTCCCTCTTTAGGGGAAGCCCTCCTGTGGGGGTACGAAAAGCTGGCAGGACACCCTTAAAAGGCGGCCTGCCAGCCCAAAAGGAAATTGGTTAGTTGAACAGGCCCATGCCGGCGAATGCCGCTTTGACTTTGGCGTTGAGCTCGTCAGAGAGCGGGCTATAGGGCGCCCGCGGGAAGCCGGCGTTGACGCCGCGCATCTTCAGGCCGTCGTAGCATACGACCAGGGTCGGGCCGTATTTCATGATGGAGCGGGCCTGGTTGACACGCAGCTGCACGCTACCGCACTTGCGGCCGTCATTGGTCTGCAGGGCAGCCCACAGCTCGCCCATCAGTTCGGGCCACACGTTGGCCAGGCCGGAGACGATACCTTTGGCGCCGGCCTCGACCGCACCGGCGGCAATCGCTTCGGTGCCGACGATGGGGGTGAATTCGGGGTTGGTCACAGTGACCAGGAATTCATAGAACGAGACCAGGTCAAAAGCGCTGTCTTTCAAACCGGCCAGGCCCTCATCGGCCAGGGTCTTGACCATCTTGGGGGACAGTTTGTTGTTGGAAAGGCCAGGGTTGTTGTAGGCGAAGGTGGGGATCTTCACCGATTTGATGATCGCCCGGAAGTAATCCAGCAGGTCATTTTCGGGGTATTTGTAGTAGTACGGAGGAATGGCGGCAACGGCATCGGCGCCGGCGGCTTCAGCGTGCTTGGCCAGTTCCACGGCCTGGGCGGTGCTGATGGAACCCACGTGGATGATCACCGGCACTTTGCCGTTGACTTCGTCGATGATCACTTCAGCCACTTTTTTGCGCTCGTCGGTGGTCATCAAGGGGCCCGAACCGTAGGTGCCCAGCGGGTAAAAACCCTGGACGTGGGGGACGAGAAAACGCAGGATCTCGCGTTGGGCTTTCTCATCGAAGTTCCCCTGCTTATCAAAAGCGGTAATGACGGGGGGGATAACGCCTGTGATTTTCTTTGCCATGTTTCCGTTCTCCAATCGTATCTAGGAAATTAATATTCGACTTCGGCGACCGCAGTCACCGGAGATGCCTCTAAATCTTCCACCCGCAGGGGGAAGAGGTACAACCTTTGGATGGTGTGCTGGCCGGCGGGGGTCAGATTGGCGTCTTCCAGCAAGAGCATGGGACGCGGCCGGTCGAGCAATGCGTGATGCACGGGGTAGTTCAGCGGGCGAGCTTTTTCGATGTTCTCGACCGACATGAAATCCATGCCGATCAAGCGCAGCTGGTCGAAAGACGCCAGGTACTGGGCGGCTTCCACACTCAACCCGGGGATGCCGCGGATGTACACGTCGGGATTCGTGCGGCGTAATTCGTTATTGCCGGTGCGGATCAACAGGGCGTCGCAGTGGGCAATTTTGTCCTCGAACGCGCGCAGCTCTGTCTCGGTGACCGGTTCCCAGGGGCCCTTGGGAATATCGACCAGGACGACCGATTGGAAGACGAAATCTCCAATCTCGAAATCCAGGATCTTGTTTCCCCGGGGGTTGAAGTGCCAGGGCATATCCAGGTGGGTGCCGGTGTGTGCAAATAGTTCCAGGTAGCTGGTGTTGTTGCGTTTCCCGTCCTCGAAACGTGAACGGGGGATGACGGTGGGCGGCTTGAGCCCGGGATCGAGCACGGTCGAGTGGGGACCAATCGGATACGACAGTTCAATGAACATGTTGAGCTTCCTCGTGGTACTGTTCCAGGCGGTCCAAAATGGACACGGGAGTAAAACCGAACTCATTCTTGAAGCGTTCCCAGCTGAGATAGGGCGGGCAGAAATCGACCATCCGCTGGCCGTAAGTCGCGTGGGCCCGGGGAGAGATCCGTTCGATGTTCTTGCCCAGGTCACCCAACAACAGGGTCTCGTTGGGGAAATGGTAGATGGCGTGCTGCGGATTCTCAGCCCGGGTAAGGACTGTCAATGCCTCGGCAATGTCCTGGATGTGCGCCATGGCCATCATTTCGCTGGGTTTGAAAGGGAACTCGATGGTTGTATCTTCTTCGCTGCGCAGGGCATTGAAGATCTGCATGCGCCAGGCCGAGGTGGAAATAGGCCGGCCGGGGCCGATGAGCAGGGGGATGCGGGCAGAGATAAAACTGACTCCGTACTGCTGGACGTAGGCCTGGCCCAGGTTTTCGATGAAACGCTTGGTTTCGCCGTACAGGTCGTCGGGGAGCACGGTGCTGCTTTCGTCGATCTTCCCGGCTTCTGGTGGGCGGTAGCCGAGCATGTCGATGGTGCTGCCGAATACAAACCGCTTGAGGCTATGCTGGTGGGCAAGCTCTAGCAGGTTGGCTGAGGCCGTTACGTTCACGTCGAAGGCTTTACGCGGGTTGCGATATGAATCTGTGTGCAACAGGGATGCCAGGTGGACGACGGTATCGATGGGATAATCCCGAAACAGGCCTTCCAGGGTTTCCCGTTGGGAAATGTCGGCGGATACAGCCACGACACCGCTGCGTTCGACAGCGTTCAAGCTGGCATCCAGGACCTGCTCGCCTGCGGCGACCAGGCAGCTGCAAAAGGCCTGCCCCAGGAAACCACTTCCTCCGGTGACCAGAATCATATTCGTTTCCCTTCTTTGAATTCGCGCAGACGATATTCGATACTCTTGGGCTGGTAGTTATATTCCTGTTTCAAACGTTCCGAGCTGCCTACCAGGGGGATACCGTTGACTTTGCGATCACCGTAGTTCACCTGGAGCTTGCCAGAGACCTTTTGGGCCAGTTCGCCCAGTTGCCGGGCGCTCATCGATTCACTGGGAATGTTGTAGATGTGATGGCGCGGGCGCTCACCCCGCACCAGGAAGGCCATGGCGTCGGCGCAGTCGGCGATATCGGCCAGGGGAACGACTTCTTCCGGGCCGAAGAGAATGTCGACCGATCCGCCATCTGCCAGTTTGTTATAGACATCCATGCGCCAGGCCGAGGTTTCCACCGGTTTGCCGGGGCCGAGCAGGGTGGGCAGCCGGGCGGAGACAAATTCGATGTCGTTCAAATCCCCGTAGGCAATGCCTAATTTTTCGATGTAGCGCTTGGTCTCGCCGTAAAAATCGTTGGGCGTGGGTTCCTGGTCTTCGCGGATCGGGCCTTCGGAGAGGTCGTGGTAGCCCATAGCGTTGTAGGAACTGCCGTAGACAAAGCGCCGGATACCCATCTGTTTGCACAGCTCCAACAGGTTGAGCGTGCTGATCACGTTCACTCGCACGGCCTTATCCGGGTTCTGCCGGGACTGGGTGTTGAGCAGAGAGACCAGATGGATGATGGCCGTGATGGAGTATTCTTGCAGGATCTGGGCGAGCTGTTCCTTGTTGTTGACGTCTCCAACGATACTGACGTAACGATCGGTTGGGATCGGGTGGCGGCTGATGGCGACGACCTGTTCTCCCAGGGCGGTGAGACGGTCGCACAACGGCTGCCCCTGAAAACCATTTCCACCGGTGATTAAGATCATATAGCTGGGTTCTCCTATTTCGCGCGGGTGTTATCGACAGCAACGACCTGACCGTCCTGTGCGACGATACGTTTTTTGAAGTTGCTGGAATCAAAGGAGTAATCACGTTGCGTATTGGCCGGGAAAATGCCCAGGTAGACCAGGGGCTCATCTCCGCAGTTGACACAACGGTGGGCCCACGGGGCGGGGATGTAGTTAATCGCGCCGGGCTGCATATCGGCCATGTGGAACTTTCCCTCCAGGGTCTGCAATACCAGTTTACCCGTACCCCGCAAGGTGATGTAAATCTCCGGGGCGTGGATGGGATCGTCGTGGATGTGCCCTTTGGTCATGTAGAACTCGTTGCCCACCTTACCGGGATAGACCACGTTGATGTTGGCCATCAAGAAACCAGGGCCGGCAGGGACCGGGGCCATGAACACTTCCACAATGAGGGGGTCCTCTTTAGCCAGGATCTGCTCGGCGGCCGCCTGGTCAAGGAAGGCGCCTTTCATGGATGACAGGGTTCGTTTGATGATTTCGTCTTTGGGTTCGAATGTAACCGGGTCAATGCTGTATTGAATTGTGAATGGCAAGAAGTTTTGCATAGATTCCATATCAGCACCTCCAAGTTGGTGTGATCTTAATTGTAAGGTTTAAAATTCAAATAACAAGTGTAAAATGTAATAAAAATACACTTTAAGTGTGACTGTTGGGGGTGAATAACCAACGACCCCCGGCAGCGCCGGGGGTCGTTGTGCATTGCACAGTAGAGATAGGTGGGGGGAAGGGAACTATCCGTTCCAGGCCGGGTACAGCCCGTGGCGGGCGATCAGGCTTCCCGTGGGAGTGCCCACGTCCAGGGATATTGCGTCGCACTTCACCTGCAAGAGGAAGAACAGGGGATAGTCAGCGCAATCGCTGAGCGTTTCATAATTCCCCATGCCTTTGGCGATGATGACGGGGGCAGATTCGAACAATTGCTGGGTTTGTTCGTTGATCTTGTTCAGCATGACGCCCACCGTGTCGTAACCCGTAGAGACGATCTCGGCCACCTGGTCGAGCCCGGCTGCAACTGCATCGCTGTAAGTGGCATCATTGATGATCGGCCCGCCTTTTACCACGTAAACGACGCGTTTGGGCTGGATCTGCTCGATCAGCACCCGGTCGAAGACCGTTTCACCGGCGTTATCGGCCAGGTAAAGCACCCAGGGGCTGGCCTGGATGAGCTGGGACAATAACCCGGTATCGTCGATAGTGAGCGGCTGGCTGAGCACTTTCTGCACGTTGCCCACCAGGTCGTAGCGATCTGAGACAGACAGGTCGATGATGTTCCCGGCAATGGCCAGTTTCACCGCCGTGACGAAGGGGGCGTCGGACTCGGCCACCATGCCTTTCAAAGTGGGATAAAGCTCCAGGGCCTCGCGCGTGCTGCGCGCTTTGACTTCACGATATGGGTCTGGGTTGCCGATGGCGTCTCGGATCAGGTGGTGGATCAATGTAGCGGTCTGCGGCGGCGTACTCTCTTCAGGCAGTTCTTGTAAGGCTCCCAGGACGCGATTCATCACTTTTCGCTGGGTGGCCTCGTCGCATTGGGCAAAACGAGCGGCAGACAATGCCTGGCGTACGATGCAGCTAAAGCAGTCGAGCTGAGTTTTCATGATCTCCCCAATTCGCGTGGATGTGGTAGTAAACAAAAAGGGGAAGAGCGTGCATAGGACCGTTGCTCTTCCCCTCCTGTTTCTTGGATCTCCTTATCTTATTCTACAACAGCACAAGAGAAGGATCTTCTAGGCCGGTGCGTACATCGGCCAGGAAACGCGCTGCGATGGCGCCATCGATGATACGGTGATCGGCCGACAGGGTAACGGTCATCATGGGTTTGACCACCGGTTCATCGTTCTCGCCGGGGACAAACTGTTTGGCGATGCGGCCGACGGCCAGGATGGCGGCTTCAGGCTGGTTGATGATGGCGGTGAATTGATCCACACCAAACATGCCCAGGTTGCTGACCGTAAACGTGCCACCGCTCATTTCGCTGGCTTTCAGGCGGTTACTGCGGGCGCGTTCGCCCAGGTCGGCAATCTCTTCGCCGATCCGGCCGATGCCTTTGGCGACCACGTTGTGCACCACGGGAACGATGAGCCCATCTTCCAGGGCGACGGCCATGCCAATGTTGATCTCTTCGTGCTCAACGATGCGATCCCCTTTGATCGAGGCGTTGACACGCGGATGGCGCTCCAAAGCCCAGGCGCACACCTTGAGGATGACGGCGGTGGCGGAGACGGAGCGTTGTTTTCTGGCTTCACGCACTGCGTTGGCCTTCTTGCGCCAGGCTTCGGCCGCGGTCATGTCGATGCTCATGGTGACGTAGATGTGCGGTGAAGTGTGTACACTGGCCGTCATGCGCTCGGCGATAGCTTTGCGCATGCCCACCAACGGGATCTCGCTGCCGCCCAACACGGGTTGTGCTGCGGGGGCAACCGGCGCAGGCGCCGGTGCGGGAGCGGGGGTACTGGCGACAGGGGCCGCAGGAGCGGCGGCCGGGGCAGCTTTGTGGCCATCCAGGTAGCGTTTGACGTCGGCTTCGACGATCCGGCCACCCGGACCGGTGCCCAGGCCGGCCAGGAGGGACACGTCCAGGTTGACCTTGTCGGCCAGGCGCCGGGCGCGAGGAGAAGCTACCAGTTTCTTCGAACCGGCTTTGTTGCTGGCGGCGGCAGCAGGCGCGGCGGCCGGGCTGGCAGGGGCTTCACTGGCGGCCGGTTGTGCCGGGGCCGGAGCAGCCGCTCCACCCGCGGGCAGGGGCTCGTCGGGCGTATCGGTGATCAGGGCGACGGTTTCACCCACGGGAACGGTCTTGTCCGCAGCCTGGATGATCTTGCGCAGATACCCGCCACTGAGGGATTCCACCTCGAGGGTGGCTTTATCGGTCTCGATCTCGAAGATCGGCTCACCTTTGGCCACCGGGCTGCCTTCTTGCTTCAACCAGCTGACGATGCGCGCTTCTGTCATCGTTTCGCCCAAGGCGGGCAGATAAACCTCGGTGATCATTTGAGCACCTCGCGGATAGCGGCAGTGATGCGTTCCTCACCGGGGATGGCCAGGGATTCGAGGGTCAAGGATTGCGGCACGGGCACGTCTTCCGAAGCCACGCGCATAATAGGAGCATCCAGAGCGTCGAAGCACTCTTCGTTGATGCGGGTAATCACCTCGGCGCCAAAACCGTTGGTCTTGTAGCCTTCGTAGATCACCACTACCCGGCCGGTCTTTTCGACGGAGGCTTTGATGGTGTCCATGTCCAGCGGTTTGAGCGTACGCAGGTCGACCACTTCCACGCTGATGCCTTCGCTCTCCAGCTTTTCGGCTACGGCCAGCGCATGCAGAACCATGCGGGAATAGGTCACGATGGTGACGTCTTTGCCTTCACGTTTGACGTCGGCCACACCCAGGGGAATGATGTACTCTTCTTCGGGGACGGGGCCTTTGGTGCCGTAGAGCATCTTGTGCTCGATGAACATCACCGGGTTATCGTCGCGAATGGCGGCTTTGAGCAGGCCTTTGGCGTCGTAGGGCGTGGAGGGCATGACTACGTACATCCCCGGGAAGTGAGTCCACAGGGCTTCCAGGCTCTGCGAATGCTGTGCGGCGATGCCACGCCCGGCGCCGCCTTCGGTGCGTACCACCAGGGGAACGGTGGTCTTGCCGCCGAACATGTAGCGGTTCTTGGCGCCCTGGTTGGCGATCTGGTCCATGGACAGCGGGGTGAAGTCGATGTACATGATCTCGGTGACCGGGCGGGTGCCGGTCATAGCCGCACCCACTCCGACGCCGGCGATGGCGCCTTCACTGATGGGGGTCTCACGGACGCGCTCGCGGCCGAATTCATCCAGCAGGCCTTTGGTGGCGCCATAAGCGCCGCCGTAGATGCCGATGTCCTCGCCCATCAAGAAGACGTTGGGATCATGGTTCAGCTCTTCACGCAGGGCTTCGTTGAGGGCCTGGCTGTAGGCGATGGTGCGCATGCTGGTGCTGCTCTTGACGGTGGAACGCAGCTCGGCCTCTTTACGCACGTCATCGGCGGTGGTTTTCATGGGGGCGTACAGGCCATCGAAGAGTTCCTCCTCGGTAGAGGGAGGATAGGGCGAATTGAGGGCGAATTCAGTGGCTTTTTCCACCGCATTCTTGGCCTTGGCTTCGATCTGCTGGAACTCTTCTTCGGTGAGCATGCCGGCCGCCATCAGTTTCTTTTTGAGGACCAGGATGGGATCGCGTTCTTTCCATTCGGCTTCCTCTTCACGGGTGCGGTAGGCGCGGGGGTCGCTGCGGGAATGACCGTACCAGCGATAGGTCTTGGCCTCGATGATGGTGGGGCCTTCGCCGCGGCGGGCCCGTTCGATGGCGGCCTGGACGGCCTCACGCACGGCGAAAACGTCCTGCCCGTCCACGGCCACACCGGGAATGCCATAGGCGCAGCCACGTGAAGCCAGGTCGGTCACAGCCGAAGCAAACTGGATCGGGTTGGACATGGCGTACAGGTTGTTCTCGACGATGTAGATCACGGGCAGCTTCCACAGGGCGGCCATGTTGGCCGATTCGTGGAAGATACCGTTGTTGATGGCGCCGTCGCCGAAATAGCACAGGGTCACTTTGTCTTCGTTGCGCAACTTGGATGACAGGGCTGAACCGGTGGCCACCGGGATGTTACCGGCCACAATACCGGTCGCGCCCAGGTTGCCGTGCTGCACGTCGGCGATGTGCATAGAGCCACCCCGGCCCCGGCTGTAACCGGTGGCGCGGCCGCACAACTCACCCATCATCTTGTTCAGGTGTTCCTGGCGGTCTGCTTCTGACTTGGCCAAAAAAGCGCCACGCGCATAGCAGTGTCCGTGGCCACGATGGTTGCTGGCGACCAGGTCGTGCTCTTGTAAAGCACTGGTTGCGCCAACGGGAACTGCTTCCTGACCCGCAGAAAGGTGCGAGGCCCCACGAATAAGGTTCTTGCTGAGCAGTTCGTATAACTTTTCTTCGAAGGAACGGATATCCAGCATTTGTCGCAGATATTCGAGTGCTTCCTCCTTTGAGACATCAATCACAGCTTTGTTCGTTTTTGTTACCATTTTTTTCCTGCTTGCAGAGTATTTTGGGATGATGTATGAAGCCAATAAGGGATCAGGACTGCTTGGTTGCGCCCCATTTCAGGGAGGCGCCGCAGCGAAGGCAGGTAGCGACGCTACCCTCTTCATCGGAGATCTTCTTGATTTCTACGTCTCCACCGCAACTGCACCGGCGCTTGACGGTCAGGACTTTGTCGCCGAATGTAATTGCTTCGATTTCACCTTTTTCCGGAGTAGGAGTGGTCATATTCGTTTATCCTTTCAATTGGGATAGGCTTTGATTGAAATCTGAAATTGCGGATTGCGTCAGGCTGTTTTCAGCCATTTCTTTGATGAGATTGAGGGGGATACTGATGTGTTGGGCGCCGGCCCGAACCACGTCAGTGACTTCGAGCGCCGATTTCAAACTCACGGCCAGCACTTCGCATTGTGTATGAGCGATAACCTCAACGATAGAATTGACCAGCTCAAAGCCAGAACCGGTCAGGCGGGTAGTGCGGTTGACAAAGGGCAGGACGTAACGCGCTCCTGCTTCGGCCGACAGGTAGGCCTGGGCCGGGGTAAAGATGGCTGTAATGCCTACCTCAGCCTTCCGGGAAAGCTCGGCGGTAAACTGCAAACCCGTCAGGGTACAAGGAATTTTATAGGCCAGATTGGGAGAGATATCCTTTACCTGATCATATTCCTGGCGCATTTCGGACAATGTGGGGGCGTTAATCTGGTAGAAGACTTTTCCGGGGATCGTGTTGCAGATCTCTGCGACCGCACCCACGTAATCCTGGCTGCCAGATTTCAAAATGAGCGTGGGGTTGGTGGTGACGCCTTTGACGAAACCAAGTCCCGCTGCTTCGCGAACTTCATGGATGATTGCTGAGTCTAAGAAAATCGCCATTCACTTCTCCTTGAATTCAGTGGATGAGTGGGCAGGCATTCACTGACTTGCCTATGAACAACTATGAACAACTATGGACAACTCAATTATACAACATTTCAGGCAGAACTCAGATGATGATTTTTTGTTTTTTACACGGATTTGGGTAGGAGCGAGAGAAGGAAATAGCTCGAAGAGAGAAATAAGAAGGTTGAGAGAACGAACAGCAGACATAATTTTGGGGGGGCTTGAGGCCCCCCCAAAGTATTGCTTAGGACTAACCTGGATTTTACTGGAAGAAGCTGTTGACCAGGGCCAGGTAGTTGCCGACGACGCCGAAACCGGTATCGCCGAAGGTGCTGTTGGAGAAGCCGAGCTGGCCAAGCGCCGGGTAAGCGGTACCGGCGAGCAGGGTGAAGATGAAGCCGCTGATGAAGCCGCCCATCAGAGCACCCTTCCAACCACCGGTTGCGTTACCGAAGACACCCGAGGTAGCGCCGAGGAAGAAGTGGATGATCATCGAGGGGATGATCACGGCACCCAGAGCGCCATTCGAAGCGACCTGGGCGATGAGCACGAGGACGCCACCAACGATAGAACCCAGGTAGCCGATCAGAACGGCATTCTGAGCATAGGGGAAGACCACCGGGCAATCCAGAGCGGGGACCGCATTGGGGACGATCTTTTCGGCGAAACCGCGGAAAGCAGGGACGATGTCGGCCAGGATCATGCGGACACCAAGGAGGATGATGCCGATACCAGCGGCGAACGTGAGACCCTGGAGCAGGGAGTTGATGATCCAGGAATTGGCGTTGCCAAAGATGGTGCCAACGTTCTCAGTGCCAGTGGCAATGACAGCCGCGACGGAGGCGATCATGTAGATGATCCACATGACGAAGGCCATCGCAACCAACGGTTCCTTCATGAAGCCAATCCACTCGGGGAATTTGATCTTCTCAGACGAGTCTTTGGGATCGCCAACGTACTGGCCAAGCCATCCGGCCAGAACGTAGGAAGGGTTACCGAAGTGACCCATGACGAAGTCTTTAGAGCCGATAACCTTCTCCATGAAAGGAGCGGACAGCCAGGGGGAAATGACGTAGCTGATGGCGCTGATGACAGAAGCGACGATGATCAGCATGACAGGGCTGTCTTTGAAGACGGTCAGACCCAGCAGACCGACGGTCAGGGTCGACATGAAAATGATGTGGTGACCAGAAAGGAAGACGTATTTGAGGGGGGTAAAACGAGCGATTAAAATGCTCAACAGGAAAGAGATTGCGAATACCAGGGAGATCTGATTGCCCAGTTTTTGCTGAGCGAGGGCAACGAAGACTTCGTTGACCGGCAGAGCGCCTTGCAGGTTGAAACCGGCCTGAGTCAGGTCGCCCAGGGGGGTCACAGAGCCAACGACCACATTGGCACCGGCGCCCATGATGATGACGCCGAGGGTGGTTTTGATGGTACCGGCAATCGTCGCGCCAACGGGTTTCTTCTGGGCGATGAAGCCGATGAGGGCGATCAAACCGATCAGGATTGATGTTTGTTGTAGAACCTGGACGAGAAAGTCAATAACTCCTTGCATGGCAGATACTCCTCCTGTATTTATTCACCTTTTTTCTCGGCGATTTGTTTGAAAACCGGCAGCAGTTTCTCTCCGATTTCCTTTTCATCAAACAAGTTGAAAATTTCGACTACCGGAGTGTCTAACTCCCGTAAACGGGTTGCGAACTCTGTGGAAGTGACGAAGATGTCGGGCCAGACAGCTTTGGCCGTACTGATATCAGCAACTTCGACGTTGAAGTCGTTTTCACTGATACCGGCCTTTTTCAAGGCACGTTCAATGCCCATTCGGACAAGCAGGCCGCTTCCAAGACCCATACCACATACGGCAGCTATTTTGATCACTTTTTGCTTACCTCCTGAAACTTAGAGAGCAGTGTGACCTATTTTTTTCTTACTTTGCAAGTGCAATTAGGCCAGCAATAAAAGAAGTCACGACCAGGATCAGCTCGATGAGCCCATTACGGTTCATCCGCTTCTTGAGTTCGTCATCCATTGCTTTTTCCTCCTTTCTTTAGGATTAGCGTAAACGGCGCGCCGTGGGATCGTTTTCACAGATACGGTTTTCCACCAGCTCACAGACTAAATGAGTGAGGATGAGGTGTATTTCTTCGATAGTTTGCGGTTCAGTGCTCGAAACTACAACCGGAATATCCACCTCATCTTTAATCTTTCCTCCGGAGCCGGAGAAACCGATCGTGGTGACACCGTTTTCCTTGGCTGCGCGAATCGCTTCAAGGATATTAGGGGAGTTGCCACTGGTACTATAACCGACAAAAACATCACCAGGCTTTAATAAGGCTTTTACCTGGCGGGAAAAAACCTGGTCGAAACCAAAATCATTGCCAACAGCAGTCATTCCGGCGATGCCCGGCATGGTGAAGGCGGGAAGAGGGCCACGCATCCAGCGGAAACGTCCGACGAATTCACCGATCAACTGGTCGGCATTGGAACCGCTGCCGCCGTTGCCACCGGATGTGATCTTGCCACCGTTTTCAAAGGCGGTTGCAATTGCATCGGCTGCCCGCTCGATCTCGGGATTGTCTTTCGCCTCATTGAACAGTGCATTGTAGGCTGCGGTTTTCTCTTCCACTCGTTGTTGGTAGTAACTCGTCATGAATTAAAACCCTTTTGTAAAGGAAATGGTTTGGTTTATTCGGCGTATAACACTTTGAGCATGTCATCGGCGGTTTTACATTGTTTCAACCGTTCGATGTTATCTGCATTTCCTAAAACACTGGCCAGTTCGGCTAAGGCTTCGATGTGCTGCTTGTTATCGATGGCCGCCAGAGCGATCACCAGGAACACCGGGTCATTTTGAACGTTCCCAAAAGTAACCGTGTCTTTCAACTGCGATACTGCAATACTTGCATGAATCACTCCATCATCTGGGCGAGCGTGCGGAAGGGCAATCCCCGGGGCAACCACAATGTAAGGGCCAAATTCTTTTGCAACCCGAATCATGGCATCAACAAACCTTGGTTCCACCGCCCCATCGTTTACCAATAACTTTCCGGTAGCTCGAATGGCGCTTTCCCAGTCACTCGCGACCACATCGGTGGCAATCAATTCTGGTCGCAGCAGGTCACGTAAGTTCATCCTTATGTTGCCTCACTTTCTATCCAACCTGTTCTAACAACTGCATCTTGCGTATGCAGAATAACCACAATGTAAATCCAGGTCTTTGGTTTTGTGGAACGATAGTTCCGGTATAGAACTTGAGAAAAGAGGTGACATATGGGATGCGCTCAGGGACACCGATGAATCTGACCGTTCATTGGACCTATGTTCAAAGACATTGAGCAATAAGGTGGTTAACAGTAAGTTCAAGTTAAGGAATGGGATTTCAGTTAATATACGCTAAATGAAACGAAAATTCAAGCCCATTAGCCAAATAAGTGCACTTAAACGAGAAAGATCTTACTTAATCCCAGTAGAAGGTGAATTCTATCGGCATGAAATCAAAAAAGTGTACATACCTTGATTTGTCCACCTCTGAACAAATAACCTGGATTGTTAATGTGCAGTTTGTTGCGTTTACCGGCGTAGGCGCAAGTTATTCGCTTGAAAAAGTACCAATAACACGGAGTACGTCTTCAACGGTCTGGGCTTGCTGAAGGGCGTCGGTATTTTCGGGGTTGCCCAGCACGTCTGCCATTTCGCGTAACGCTTCGACGTGTTGGATTGAATCGACTGCTCCGATCGCCAGTACGACACTGACGGGGTCGTTATTAATGTTGCCAAAATTGACCGGGGGGTTGAGGGTGACCAGCGCCATACAGGGTTTGAGTACGCCTTCTTCGGGCATGGCGTGGGGCATGGCGATGCCGGGTGCAACGACGATGTAGGGGCCCAACTGCTTGGCCATGCTGATCATACCGTCGATGTACCGTTCTTCCACAACCCCGGTGTCAACCATCAACTGGCCAACGGCCCGGATGGCGTTTTCCCACGAGCTGACCCGCACACCCAGGGCGATCCGGTCCGGTGTGAGCAGCTCGGACAATTTGGGCAGGTTGCGGTAGGTTGACTTAAATCCGGCCGGCAAGACTGGATCGTTCACCTGGTCGGCAGGGTAAGGCAGGTCAGAATCCACCGCATTGGCCCTGCCAAGAGCTGAATAGAACGGTTCGTTCGGTCCACGGCGTACCACCGTTTTTAGCCTGAAACGGTCGCTGCGGAACCACCCCTTGGATAAGAAGACCTTGTTTTGATTGCTATCGTACATCGTGTCGTCGTTGTACAGGATCGGAGCGCCGATACTATCATCCAGGTACTGTGCAATGTTGGCGCTGGCCCGGATGACGGCAATGGTGTGCGATGCCCACGAGATGGTGATGTTATACATCCTTTCGACGGTTTCCATCAAACTGGCGTTGGTAAAATCGATGTTCACCAGCCCACGATATTTTCCCGCCGGGAAAAAGGATTCTAACAGCACGATGGGGGCGTTATTCACCCGGCGTAATCGTTTGAGATAGACGATCTCGTCTCCTGGCTCCATGTCCAGCATGAGCGCTTCTTTCATCGGCACCGGGCGGATGTCTTGCTCGATCACCTCGGTTGTGAAGGGGATGCCCATCAGCATCAGCTCTTCGGAAACCCCAGTCAGGCGACCGGCCCAGGACTGCTCGAACACGAACGGGGAAACGTAGGTCCCACGCCCATGGACCTGAACTAACAAATTTTTCGAGATCAATAAAGAAATCGCTTTACGTAAAGAGCCACGACTTACGCTTAGCATTTTGGCAAGCTCAACCTCACCTGGCAAGCGGTAATTTGCAGGCCATTCTCCGGTTGTGATCTTACCCTCGATCCATCCGGCCAATTGCATATAGATTGGCACAGCACTTGACTTATCGACCTCGTAAGGGATCTCGTTTTCAGGCATGGGATGTCTCAAGATGTATATAGATGACTACTATAAATTAACATATCTCTAATCTATTGTCAAGTAACGGATGTCATTCCCTGTCATTTGGTGGGCGTTGCGTTTACCATTTTGGTGATTGTTGGGGGAATTTTGGGGAATTCACGAATACCTGCC
>JAAZNB010000199.1 GCA_012798515.1 Chloroflexota bacterium | reverse complement strand
GTGGCATATGACCTGGCCAGCGGCACGGAAAGCCTGAGCATCCCGTACGCCAGGCAGGCCGAAACGATCTTCCCGGCCGGCACGGATGCACGGGGATACAGCCAGCTCTCGCTGGCCCGCAGCAGCGATCTGCTGCTCATTTACCAGAACTGCAACCGGACAGCTTGCCGGGATATGGACGAGATGGTGCGGATCGTTGATCTGGCGCGCCCCGGTGCAGAACTGGCGCGCTTTGAAACGCCGTTCTGGTTTGCCACCGCGTCCGGCGGTGATCTTTCGCCGGATGGACGTATGGTCGCCGTAAGTGGGCTTTGGAATGGGGAGGTGCGCGTCTGGTCGACCCAGGACGGGCAGTTGCTCATGCGGCTGCAAGGCCACCAGGGGTTGGTCTACCAGGCGGTGTTCTCGCCCGATGGTTCGCGGCTGGCGACCGTCTCCGCAGATGGCACAGCCCGCCTGTGGGACTCTGCCAGCGGCAAGCTGCTGCACACCCTGACCGGTCACCACGGCTGGGTGCTGAGAGCGGCTTTCTCACCGGATGGCGCGCGCCTGATCACTTCCGGCGAGGATAACAGTTTACGGCTGTGGGACGTGGCTACGGGTGAGGAGCTGGGCGCCTTCCCCAACCCAAAGCCGGAGTACATCGTGGATGGCCTGTGGTTCACGGCGGAAAACACCCTGCTGCTGCGATCGGCCGACCTGGGCGAGGCCTGCGCCGGCTGTCATTCGACCGCGTTCCGGTTGGATCTCGAGAGCGAGTCGGTGACCGTACTGGCCTGGGAGCACCTGCTGATCACTGCGGCCCCCACGGGCGATTGGCTGCTCCGTTATGGATCTGGGGATCAACGCGCATTGAGCGTTGGCAGGCTGGAGGCAGGCCAACTGGTAGACGCAACGAACATCCCGCTGACCGCACTCAATGACAGCCAGGAAATCGCGTTTTCCCCAGACGGCCGGTGGATCTACACTTTTAATGCCAATGGGTTGAACGTCATCGACCGGGCGAGCGGGGAGCAGATCGCCCTGGCCGCCAATTACCTGGGCATTCAAACTTCTGGGAACGGGCGGCTGGAAGCTGCACCGGATGGACGTTTCCTCGTGGATTTCACGGGGGGAAATGTTGTGCTATGGGGGATCCCTGGTCCGTGAGGATAGAAGAGAGTATAGGATGACACCCATGCTTTGTGAAGAATTCGACCGCGCAGTGCACAACCCTCGCCTCTGGCTGGCCTGGTGGCTTTCCCTGGTTTTCCTGGCTTATGGGGTGATCAAGATCCATTCACGCCAGTGGGTGCCGGCCGGATATTCCTTTGCCGACCTGTGGTACTTTGCCTACGTTGGCGGTTATTTCCCTTATATTCTCCCCCTGGCAGCTGCATTACCCTTTGCCGACTCGCTGGTGGTCGACCAATCGGAAGGCTTCTTGCCCTATCTGGTGATGCGCAGTAAATACCGGCATTACCTCTCCGCCAAATTCGTCGTCAATGGGCTGGTCGGAGCGCTGGTCCTCCTCGTCCCTTTATTGGGATTGTATCTTTTTAGCAATCTGGCTGCGCCGCGTAATATTTACCCGATCAATGTGTGGCAGCCGAACATTTCCGGCCGGCCGTATGGCGTCCTGATGGCGCTGTTTCAATCCAATCCGGATGGCTTCATCGTGCTGGTCTCGCTGCTGGCTGCATCGATCGGCGCGCTCTACAGCAACCTGGGACTGGCAATTTCACTGGCGCTGCCCAACCGCTACCTGGCCTGGGGGGCGCCATGCGCCGTCTATTTATTCGCCGATTTCGTCGCCCAGCGCACCCACCTGTTCGGACCGCAATGGTCACCCATTGCTGCTGCAGCGGGGTCGGTGTACATTCTCAACGAGTCGATCCACAGCTTTCTCCTCAACCCGTTGGGGGTACTGGTGCTGACGCTAGGGTGCATCCTGCTGTTCGGGCAGCGCAAGCGTATCTTGTACTAAAGGAGCTCTGATGCGTTTTCTGGCCTTCTTCCGTATCCAATGCCACATGCTCATCCTGCGCTGGCGGTGGCTGCTGCCGTTGCCGGTGATGGCCTTCATTGGATATCTGCTGGTCAATGCCTTGAAAGTCAACCTGTTGCCCGAGTTCCTGTCTCTGCCTGGCCAGCCACCCCAGGTCAATGCCTGGGATGCGCTCTTCATTGCTTTCGGCAATGCCTATTACATGGTGTTTGTAATTGCCAATTTGTTTCTGATTCTGGTGTGCGATTCGTTGCCCGAAAGCGAGTTTGGCCAGCTGGCGTTGTTCCGCCTGGGATCACGAAAAACCTGGTGGGCCGCCAAAAGCCTGTCTATGCTGCTGGCCGCCTTTCTTTACACCCTGCTGTGCATGCTGATGGTGCTGGGCGTCGCCAGCGCCGGTCTCCCCTTTCGCTTTGAGTGGAGTCCGCGGACCGCCGGTTACCCGGCCAATGTTCTGCTCCCGTTCTTTGTCCCCGGGCAAATGAGCCCGCTGGGTGCAGCGGCAGTGTTGTTCGGCCTGGACGTACTCGGTTTCTGGGCCCTGGGGACCCTGGTGCAGGTGATTACCCTGTTCACCCGCCGTTATCTGTACGGATATTTTGCCGCCCTGCTGGTTCTACTAGGGAGCTTCGCCTTGAGCGGTTCGTTGATCAACGTCGCCAACGTTCTGCACCTCCTACCGCCCATTCGCAACCTGATTTTGACCTTTTACCCCTACCCGTTTCGGGAAGTTCCGTTGGGGTGGTCATACGTCTACTGGGGTGTCGTGCTGGGGCTGCTGTTCTTCACCGGCGCTTTCGTCAGCCGCCGCCAGAATTACCTGGCCAATTGTCCGTGATGGCAGAGCGAGCCGAAGAAGATCAATAACGTGTCTATCAAGCGTTGATGCGGCAGGGGATGGCGGCAGCCAAACGCGGCGAAGGCACCTTTGTCACCGATGACCGGCAGGCTTTGGTTCGCCTGCATGAGGACATGCGCCAGTCACTGCTGGAAGACTTCCTGACCGAGATGCGCCGGCTGGGTTATTCATCGGAAGAGATCCTTACCAGCCTGCAAGCGTTTATCCAGACCGGAGCACAAACCACCACCGATACCCAAAGTGAATAAGCGGCATTCTTAAGGAGCGTACCTGTCTCTCCCACGACCGCTCAGGGTAAGCCGGGCCGGCACGCCGAGGGCAATTCGGATAAATCACATATTTTAAGTATATTAATCGAACAACCGTGCTATAATGACTTTGGCCGCGCACAGGGGAACCAATGCTCATTTGAACGCCAACGTGGCCCAACCATCCGGCTTGTTTTACCGGGCGCGACCCATCGAATCAGTCGATGGATGCGTCCGGCAAGGAGAAAACCATGCCTGATACCCAACCCGAAGGTTATCTCGCCCGACCTGCCTCCGGCGCCGGCGCCCCGGTGTTGGTGCTGCACGCCTGGTGGGGCCTGAACGACACCCTCAAGGCTTTCTGCGACCGGCTGGCACAGGCCGGCTTTTTGGCCTTTGCCGCCGACCTGTTTCACGGTAAAGTGGCTCAAACCATCCAGGAGGCCGGAGCCCTGAGCAGCGCGGCGGAGGAAAACTATCCGCAGTTGCGCGCCGCCGCCGCAGCAGCGGCCGGGTACCTGTACGAGCTGGCCGGCCGGCCCGCCGGCGGGGTGGCGGCCGTTGGTTTTTCGTTTGGCGCCACCTACGCCCTGGACCTGCCTGCCACACATCCCGACCTGGTCAAGGCCGTGGTGGTTTTCTATGGCTCCTGGGTAGAAAGCCACGGTAACTCGCGTGCGGCCTACCAGGGGCACTTCGCGGAGCACGATCCCTACGAGCCGAGCGAGAGCGTCGACGCCCTGGAAGCCTCGCTGCGCAAAGCCGGCCGCCCGGTGGAATTTTTCCACTACCCGGGCACCGGTCACTGGTTCTTCGAGCCCGACCGCCCGGATGCCTACGACGCCCAGGCCGCCGGATTGGCCTGGGAGCGCACTTTGGCCTTCTTACAACGTACCATCGCCGCCTGGCCTACTCCGAAAGGAGGCGCATGAACTCCAGCGACCTGAAAGCCAGCCTGTGGTCGCAGTTTGGAGCGTCCATCGATATGTTCACCAGCGCCCTGCGCGCCTGCCCGGGGGACCTGTGGCAGCGCAGCCTGTGGGAAGATGACCGCCCCGACCTGGCCCAGTTCTGGTACCTGGGCTACCACGCTTTGTTCTGGCTCGACCTGTATCTCTCCGGCGCAGTAGAAGGCTTCGCTCCGCCGCCGCCCTTTACCCTGGACGAACTCGACCCGACCGGCATCCTGCCGGACCCGCCCTGCAGCCAGGAACAGCTCCTGGCCTACGCCGGTTACTGCCGTGAAAAGTGCTGCACCACCCTTGCCGCGCTGACGGAGGAATCCGCGGCGCGCCGTTGTCGCTTCCCCTGGGGGGAAATCAGCTTTGCCGAATTGTGTCTGTATAATCTGCGCCACATCCAGGAACATGCCGCTCAAATGAACCTGTTCCTGGGGCAGAACGGCGTCCAGGCCGGCGACTGGGTGGCCAAAGCCACGTAATCGAGGGGAGCCGATCAAGCATGATGGAAAATCAGGCCGAATCTACCCTGCTCGAACTCATCCGTTATAACAATTGGGCCAACGCGCAGGTCCTGGCTGCGGCGCTCAAGCTTACCCCGGAACAGCAAGCCGCCTCCGCCCCGGGCGCGTACGGCTCTATCCACGCCACCTTGGGGCACCTCATTGCCGCCGAGGCCGACTATGTCCACCGGCTGACGGGCCACGGCCCCCGACCGGCTTTCCGCTGGGAGGATGAACCTACACTGGAGGATATTTGCGCCTTTTCCGGCTTCGTGGCCGAAGCCCTGTTGGACGCCATCCGTCGCACCCCGCCTGACCATATGGTCCACGAGGAAGAGGATGGCAACACCCTGGAGTACAAGGCCCGCCTGCTGTTCATCCAGGTCATCCACCACGGCATCGAGCACCGCACCAACGTCACCACTATCCTCAGTGGCCTGGGTCTGCCTGCCCCCGAGGTGGATGGCTGGGGTTATCTCGTTGCCCATCCCGAACCCTTTGCTTTCAAAGAGACTTTCAATGCGAAGCCGGATGCTGACCCTCAATCTTGAGGCCCCGGCGCTGTATTGCATCTTCCCATAACCGTCGCTGTTTTCAAAACGCTTACACAACCCCGGGTACTACCCGCTCCGTGCGTCTGGCCGGACCGGATCATTTGTTCGTTTACTGATAAGAAAGGTAGGATCGTATGTTGAATCTGAACTCTATCATGATCGGTACCACGCAGCTCAAAACGCTGGCAGACTTCTACACACAGGTCTTTGGCAAACCCGCGGCGATGGCCGACGAAGAGAATGGCGTTTACGGCTGGCAGGTGGGCAGCAGTAACATCGCCATTTTGCGGCATTCTGAAATGGCGGGAAAAGCCAAAGACCCGGGGCGGGTGATGTTGAATTTCGAGACCACTCAGGTGCAAGAAGAATTTGAACGCCTCCGCAGGCTAGGCGCCGGCGTCATTCGCGAGCCCTACGCAATCGGCGGGGGAATGATCGCCACGCTGGCCGACCCGGACGGCAACTACTTCCAGCTCGTCACCCCGATGGAGATGTAAGCAGGGGCCTCCAAGGGCCCGGTAAGAAATATAAAGAGGAACAACAGGATCTTCTTTTCTGCTATTCAGGCCGTCTGTCACCCAATGCATGTGACAGACGGCCATTTTGTCTTTTTCGGGGGCATGTTATTATCACATTCAAGATTATGAATATGATAGCTGGTCCTTCCATAGAACCACAAACCTTCGAAACCCAGGCACAGATGCTGAAAGTGCTTACCCATCCGGCCAGGCTGGCGATTTTATACATCCTGCGCGACGGGGAACACTGTGTGTGCCACATGGAGGCCCACCTGGGTTTGCGCCAATCCTCCATCTCCCAACAGCTGGCGGTTCTGCGCGAAGCCGGGCTGATCCAGGACCGGCGGGATGGTTGGAATGTATTTTATCGAGTCGCTGACCCCCAAATTTTTGCGGTGTTGGATGCGGTACAGCAGGTGCTGGGAGAAACCAGCGCGCCGCAGGTGAAAGCGAACGTGCACTGCCCATGCCCGAAATGTAACCCTTAATGGTCTCAAAAGAGCCTGTTTCAGGCTTTTTTCTTTGGACAAAGATATACAAAAAATCGAATATCCTGGAGGTTCCTATGCTCGTCATCAAAGTGCTTGGTTCTGGTTGCGCCAATTGCAAGAAGCTCGAAGCTGTTACCCGTAAAGTGGTTACGGATCTGGGTATCGAAGCGGAAATTGTCAAAGTAACCGATTATACCGAGATCATGAAGTACCCGATCCTGTCTACCCCGGGTCTGGTAGTCAACGAAAAGCTGGTCTCCGCCGGCCGGATCCCGGCCGAGAATGAAATTGCAGTCTGGCTCAAAGACTGACGGGGGGTAGGGGGCAGCCATTTTTAGCCTGGCTTAGGGCTGATATTTATTCAAATTCATGCATATGATTGGGGCCGGTATGGATCATTTAGTATTACAATCGCAACCCAAGGAACAGTTCCGGTGGCGCATGGTTGGGCTGCTGGCCCTGATCGTCGTGGCCTGGGTGGCGGCTTATCGCATCATCCAGCCGCTGGCAAACTGGGTGGCTTACACAGCATTGAACCTGCCCCAGGGATCGCACCTGGGCGATGCCGTCGCTTTCTTTCTCTATGATGTTCCAAAAATTCTGCTGCTGTTGTCCGGCATGATCTTTGCCATTTCGATCCTCCGCACCTTCTTCAGCCCTGAACGCACCCGTGCGCTGCTGGGCGGGAAACGCCAGGGGATCGGTAATGG
>JAAZNB010000198.1 GCA_012798515.1 Chloroflexota bacterium | reverse complement strand
AGGGCAGGGTACCATCACCGGCAAATCGACCTCGAACTCCCGCTGTTCGTACGTAAACAGGTCCGGCTGCGCCAGCGCACGGATGATCCGAATTAACTGCGTCTGGCGCCTTTCCGAACGGGTTTCATCCAGATTCACCTTGGTGACCTGGAAACCATAGGCATAAATAATAATTGCAACAATGACACTCAGGCTAATGAATAGAAAGCGCCCGACTTTTCCAAGTTTATTCACCGGTCTCACCCTCACCCAACGCGTTCTGCATCGCGGCCATAAATCTCTTTGAACTTGACGTCGTCGATCCCTTCCGGCGGCCCGTCGAACACCACCCGACCCTGATTGAGGGCAATTGCCCGGTCGGCGTAGCGATGGACCAGGTCGAGGAAGTGCAGGCTGCACAAGACCGTGACGCCATCTTCGTGGTTGATCTTTTCCAGGTACTGCATGATGCTATGGGCCAACACCGGGTCCAGACTGGCCACCGGCTCGTCTGCCAGGATCATTTCCGGATCCTGCATCATCGCCCGGGCAATGCCCACGCGTTGCTGCTGCCCGCCACTCAATTCGTCTGCTCTGGAATTGGCCTTATCGGGAATGCCCACGCGTTCCAGCTGGGCCATGGCCTTCACCATATCACTCTGTGGAAAGCGGTTGAACAGGCTCCAGGCCGGGTTGACGTAGCCCAGGCGCCCCGAAAGCACATTGGTGATCACTTTGGAGCGTTGCACCAGGTTGAAGTGCTGGAAAACCATGCCGATCTTCCGCCGCACCATACGGATCTCGTCATCAGACGCATCGGTGACATCGATCCCGTTCCACAGGATCGTGCCGCTGGTGGGTTCGATCAAACGATTGATGCAGCGCAGAAGGGTGGATTTACCCGAACCGCTTAAACCAATAATGGCCAGGAATTGGCCTTTGGGGACTTCAAAACTGACGTTATCGAGCGCTTTAACGCCGCCTTCGTAAATTTTGATCAGATTATTAATTTGAAGCATGTTCAGTTGACTCGATGGTTATTCGATTCTGAAAAACTGATTGATGATTGTTGAAAAATGAAAAAGTACAAGAAATCCCGGGCAGGTCACCCTGCCCGGGAAATTTACTCAGAAGAAATTACTCGCCGATGTTCTCGAGGGTGATTCCAGCCGCCTCAACCATCTTGCGGACGAAATCGTACTCTTCGTCACTGGCCGTGTTGATACCGGTCCAGTTATAAAAATCGGTGCTACCGATGGAGTTGCCCCATTCCTCGGTCTCGGCGAAGGCCACCAGGGCGTCTGCGATCTCAGCCCGCAGGTCGGCGGGGAAGTCAGGGCCGAAGGACAGCGTGTCGTTGGGGATACCCTGGGAGATGGTCAGGATGCGCACTTTCTGGATCACATCCGGCGCCTCTTCACGGATATTGGCCCGGGCATCCAGGATGGTGTAGCCATCGCACACGATGCTCTTGCCGTCGTCAGTCACGGCGCAGTCGTCGACCACGTCATCGGGAACGTCAGGCGCATCGCCTTCTTTCCAGGCGCCCATGCCCTCAGGATAGAGCGGGGCAGTGTAGAAAGAGGTAGCGAAGTCGACTTCACCGTTGTAGACCGCTTTGACCGCTTCGGGATGTCCACCGGTGGCCACGGACTCGGACGGCTCGATACCGGCGTCGCTCAGCATGACAACCGGGACCATGTAACCGGAGGTCGAGCCGGCGTCGGTATAACCCCAACTCTTGCCATCCAGGTCTTCCAGGGTTTGGTAGTCGCTGTCGCGAGCCACCAGGAACTGGGCGTAGTACACGTCAGAGCCGTAGCGCACCGCTTTGAAGGCCACGTCGACGCCACACAGCTGGCTGGCCAGGACATAACCCAGGGCGGGGATAAAGCCCATCGTGTCGTCGGGGGAAGCGCACATTTCTTCGATGGTAGCCGCATAAGAAGTCGGGACACTGACTTCGAAGTTCAAGCCGGTGGCCTGGTTCAGGGCGTCTGCCATCAACTCACCACCCGACACGATCACCTGGGCATCCACCGAGGGAACGAATAAAACTTTGATCGGGTGTTCCGGCGAACCGATTTCAGACATCATTTCTTCGGTCGCCGCTTCGGTTGGCTCGGGGGCCATGGTCGGCTCTTCGGTGGGTTCCACGGCCTCGGTAGGAACAGCGGTCGGTTCCGCTGTAGCCGCCGGCTGGCAGGCAGCAAGCACAAAAGAAGCAATGACCAATACCGCCAACAAAATATATGGAATGTGACGTTTCGAACTCATTTTCTTCTCCTCTGAAGAATTAGAAGTGTAAACGGAAAGGCAAACGTCAGCCTTTCTAGGCAGTATTGTGCCAAACCCTGATTTCCTGGTTGTTAAAGAGGCCTGATTGGTAAATACAAATTTCATTCCCCGGAATTTGGTTGACACAACACTAGAGATTATAATAACCCAAGTAAGTCTTCTACACAAGCCGTAATGGCGGTAATATCGATTTGTTTACAAGAAGCTATCTACGTCATATTCTTTATTTAATCAACCATTAACCTTCCCCAAGGGAGCCCTTCAAGATGCCTATCTATGAATACGTTTGTGATTCTTGCGGCCAGCAATTCGAGCTCATGCGTTCGATCAAAGATGCCAACAATACTGCCCCATGTAAACACTGCCACAGCAGCGAAACGCACAAAATGCTTTCGGTCTTCTTTGCCCACAGCGACGGGCGCTCGGTCGAAGGCAGCGGGCATTCCTGCGCCAACTGCAGCGGCGGCGCCTGTTCTGGTTGTGGTCATCACTGATGGAGTCAGGTATGGACAACTTTATCGGGAAAAACGTGTTGATTACCGGGGGATCCAGTGGCATTGGCTTATCCACGGCCATCCGCTTCGCCGCTGAAGGCGCCAACGTGTATATTCTGGCCCGTACAGTCGAAAAATTGACCCAGGCCGCCGAGACGATTGCCCAGGCCCGGCAATCTCCATCCCAGGTCGTGGGTACGATCGTCGCCGACGTCTCCGATTGGGACGCTCTCTCCGCCGCCCTGGGGCCATGGATCGAGCACAACGGCGTGCCGGACGTGTTAGTCAATTCTGCCGGCTTCGTCGAGCCGGGCCGTTTTGACGAACAGGACATCGCCCTGTTTCGCTCTATGAACGACATCGATTATTACGGCACCGTCTACGCTTCTCGCCTGGTCGTCCCGGGGATGGTGCAGCGCGGTTCCGGGACGATCGTCAACATCTCTTCGATGCTGGGGATCTTTCCCATGTACGCCTATACGGCTTACTGTGGATCGAAATACGCCGTTCGCGGCTTCACCGATGCGCTGCGCGCCGAGTTAAAACCCTCGGGGGTCAACGTGACCCTCGTCTTCCCTTGGGATACGCAAACACCCCAATACGAATACGAAAACCAGCACAAACCACAGCTGGTCAAAGAGATTTGGGGCGAAGACGGAGTCATGTCCGCGGATTCCGTGGCGAAGGACATCCTCAAGGCGGTGAAGAATCACCGCTACGTGGTTACGCCCGGTTTCGAAGGCACCCTCGTATATATGTTATGTCACCAATTTAGTTTTTTGGTTCGCCCGGTAATCGACTTCTTTATCCAGCGTGCCTGGCGCAAGGTCCACGACGCCTAAGACTGCGTTGGAGATCAGCACCACCCCAATCCAGATCAGGTCGGTGACCAATAAATGTACCAGTTGCATCCATACCGGCGCCATCAAGATTACGTTCGCAGCTCCCACGGCCAGCTGGGCGGTAAACACGGCGTACAGGAAACCATACAGGGAGGGATGCCCTGCTGCGGCGCCGCTGCGTTTTAACAGCGTGACCAGCCCCACCCAGTAAGCCCAGGCCAACACTGCAATCATCGGGTGATAGATCCGCAAACGCACCAGGAAATGCGACGCTGAAGAAAAGTCCTGCTGGATCCCTTCGGCCAGCGACCCGGCGGGGAACAGGGTATCACCCAAGGCTGTAATCGCCCCGCTGGCGCCCAGGAACAACATGCCCAACAGGCCCAAAATTACAGGCCAGGCAAAGCGACCTTTCAGGCGCAGGGCAACCGGGGCGTCGAACGTGCTCCACCAGGCATTCAAGGTCAGGGCGGCCACCAACAACAGGGTGTTGATCAGGTGGACCATCATCCACCAGGCGCGCGCCAGTGAGTCGTTGTGAGCCACCAGCTCGAACAGCACCAGCCCGGCCCCCACCAGCGCTTCGGTGAGAATAAAAAACAGGGATAACCCCGCGCCCAGGCGCTGCAGGCGCCGGGGCGTTTTTGTACGCCAGGCCCACACCACCAGGGCGAGCACCAGCACCAGGGACAGGCCACTCATCAGGCGATGAGTGTACTCGATCATGGTTTCCACCGCCGGCGCGGCCGGGATCACCTCGCCATTACACAACGGCCAGTGTGCCCCACACCCCGCGCCCGAACCGGTTGCCCGGACATAAGCCCCCCATAAGATCACGCCAATGTTGTAGGCCAATACGAACCAGCTAAAATCGGCATAACGATTGCGACTCTTCATGACGCTCCATTCGGTCCCCTTGGAGATTCGTGCCGGAGAACCCGGGCAACGCCCGCGCCCCGGTCCACCGGTGTGCTCGACTTACCTGGATTTTACCTACACGGAGAACCGGCGTCAAATGCGAGCGCATCACCTCTTAACCCGTCCCCCTTCCCGCCTGCCCCGTATGATATACTTCAAACGTCATTATCCTATCTCACTGGAGAACATATATGAAAAAGGACTTCGTCTCTATCGCTGACCAGACCCCGGAGGAGATCCAATCCATCCTGGATCTGTCGATCCGCTTGAAGAAAGAGTGGAAATCCGGCGGGAATCCCCCCTTGCTGCAAAAAAAGGTGATGGGAATGATCTTCCAGAAACCCAGCCTGCGCACACGGGTAAGTTTCGATATGGCTATGCGCCACCTGGGCGGCGACGCCCTCTACCTCTCCCCCAACGAAATCGGCCTGGGGCAACGCGAATCGGTGGCCGACGTGGCCCGCGTCCTGGCCGGCTACGTGGACGTCATCATGGCCCGCGTCTTCGCCCACGAACACATTCTGGAACTGGCCCGCTGGGCGGATGTCCCCGTCGTCAACGGGCTGAGCGACTACGATCATCCTTGCCAGGCTATGGCCGACGCCATGACCATCCAGGAAGAGTTCGGCAACCTCAAAGGGCTCAATATCACCTTCGTGGGTGACGGCAACAACGTGGCCACCTCCCTGTTACAAATCGTCGCCAAGCTAGGCGGTAATTTCACCATCGCCACGCCGGCCGGCTACGAGATCAAGCCCGCCGCCATCCAACAGGCCCAGAGCTTCGCCAAAGTGAGCGGCAGCCAGCTGAACTTTATCCAGGATCCCCACGCAGCCGTCAAAGGCGCCAAAGTCATCTACACCGATACCTGGACCAGCATGGGACAGGAAGCCGAAACCCAGGAAAGGCTGAAGGTCTTCCCGCCCTACCAGGTCAACAGCCAGCTGGTAGCCGAAGCGGACGCGGACGCTATCGTGATGCACTGCCTCCCTGCCCATCGTGGCCAGGAATTGACCGATGAAGTGGCCGACGGTTCTCATTCTAGAATCTTCCCACAGGCGCACAACAGACTCCACGCACAGAAGGGTATCCTGGTCCGCGTATTTGGAAAGGGATGATATGAATTCCGAGGACTATGTCCGAATCGAGGAAGCCTACGGAGCAAAAAATTACCACCCGTTAGACGTCGTGATCACTAAAGGCCAGGGCGTCTGGGTGTACGACGTGGACGGCAATCGTTACCTTGACTGCCTGTCCGCGTATTCTGCCCTCAACCAGGGCCACGTACACCCGGCGATCCTGGCCGCCCTGATCGAACAGGCGCAAAAAGTGACCCTTACCTCACGCGCCTTCCGCAACGATCAACTTCCGCTGTTATATCGCGATCTGGCCAACCTGACCGGCTACGAGATGTCATTACCCATGAACAGCGGCGCCGAGGCGGTCGAGACGGCCATCAAAGTAGCCCGTAAGTGGGCCTACACCATCAAAGGCCTGCCCAGACACAGCGCCGAGATCATCGTTGCCAACGGCAATTTCCACGGGCGTACCATCAGCTTGATCTCGTTTTCCAGTGAATCTCTCTACAAGGACGATTTTGGCCCCTTTACCCCGGGCTTCGTTTCGGTACCCTTTGGAGACATCCAGGCCCTGCAAGCGGCCATGAACGCCAACACCGCCGCGGTGTTGCTGGAACCCATCCAGGGCGAAAACGGCGTCATCCTTCCCCCGGCCGGTTACCTGGCAGACGTACAGGCCCTGTGCCGGCAAAACAACGTGCTCTTCATTGCCGATGAGATCCAGACCGGCCTGGGTCGCACCGGGAAGCTCTTCGCCTGCCAGTACGAAGACGTCCGGCCGGACATCACTGTGATCGGCAAAGCGCTGTCCGGCGGCTTCTATCCTGTCTCGGCCATCCTGGCCGACCGCCCGGTGCTGGAGATCATCCAACCCGGCGAACACGGCTCGACCTTCGGCGGCAATCCCCTGGCGGCGGCCGTTGCCCGGGCGGCCCTCCAGGTCATCGTGGACGAAAAGCTGGTCGACAACGCGGCTGCGTTGGGGGAGTACTTCATCGAGCAGCTGTGCGAAATTCCCTCCCGCCACGTCCAGGAAGTGCGCGGCAAAGGCCTGCTCATCGGGGTCGAGTTAAAACCCCAGGCCGGCGGGGCGCGGCGTTTCTGTGAAGCGCTGTTGCAGCACGGTATCCTGGCCAAAGAAACGCACCAGCACGTCATCCGTTTTGCCCCTCCGCTCATCATTGATCGCCCAACCATCGATTGGGCTCTTCCCAGAATCCGCGAGGTGTTGACCATGCCCTGAGGCTTGGAGTATGATCAGGGGCGCCGCGTCCCTGAAGTCGATGGACAGCAGACAATTTTGCGGATGGCGCTCTTCCTCTTGGAGAAAGAATGGACTGGGAATCAATTTACCAATCACGGGTTACAACGGCAGACGAAGCCATACGTTCGGTAAGATCGGGGGACCGCCTGTTCTTGACCGGCAACTGTTCCGTCCCGCGGCGCATCCTGGATGCCCTGGTACGGTATGCCCCCGAGGTGGACGACGTGGAGATCTGCCAGGCGCTCACCGTCGGCGGTTCCGAATACGTAGCCCCCGAGCTGGCCGGCCACCTGCGCGTCAATTCTTTGTTCATCAGTAAAAACGTCAGGGAAGCCATCCAACAGGGGCGCGGGGATTTCACGCCCGTGCTGCTGTCGGAATTTCCCCTGTTGTTCAAAAAGAAGGTCTTGCCTGTCGATGTGGCCCTGGTGCATCTTTCCCCGCCGGATGCTGAGGGATATTGCACCTACGGCGTCGAGTCCGGGTTGACCATTACGGCAGCCGAGTCAGCCAAGCGTATCATCGCCGAGATCAACCCCAACATGCCCAGTATGCACGGCGACACTGCCGTTCACGTCAGCCAGCTGGATCAAATTATTCCGGTCGATTATCCCCTGGCAGAGCTCTCCATGAGCGTGGACGGCTCGATAGAGTGCGTCGAACAGATTGCCATCCACGTAGCCGGGCTCATCCCCGACGGCGCCTGCCTCCAGGTAGGCATCGGCGCCATCCCCAATGCCATCCTGAAATACCTGGACGACAAACGGGATCTGGGGATCCACTCCGAGCTGTTCTCCGATGGCGTCATCGACCTGGTCGAGCGCGGGGTGATCAACGGCGCCCGCAAGGGCATCCATCCCGGCAAGATCACCTCCGGGTTCATGATCGGCACCCACCGGCTGTACCACTGGGCGCACGACAACCCGCGCATCGAACTGCAGCGCACAGAATACGTCAACAACCCCTTCACCATCGCACAGAACCCGCGCACGGTGGCCATCAATTCCGCCGTCGAGGTAGATCTTACCGGCCAGGTGTGCGCCGACAGCATCGGGCCCAAGTTCTACAGCGGTGTCGGCGGCCAGCTGGACTTTATCTACGGCGCCGGCCTTTCCGAAGGGGGATTCCCTATCATTGCTCTACCCTCCTGCACCAATTTGCAGGATGGCTCGTGTGT
>JAAZNB010000197.1 GCA_012798515.1 Chloroflexota bacterium | reverse complement strand
TTTTGTGCCGCCAGATACAGCCATCTCGCAGAAAAATCTTTTCTCCCCCTCTGCGCGGCGCTTTTGGCCGCGGAGAGGGGGCCGGGGGGAGTGGCAAAAGTCCGCAAATGCATCTGGCAATTTAGATGCGTTTACCCTGCTCACTCCCATCTGGTCCCTGGACAATGAAGCCGGCGGGCGGTTTATTCGTAGGGGTTGGGTTTGGGGCGGTTGGCCCCGCCGGCGAAATAGCTGCCCTGCCATTGCTGGCCGCACAGGGCGGTCATGATGCGGGCCACGTCGGCGTGGGCGGTCTCGATGAAGATGGTGAACTGCTTCTGCGTGCCGCCGGCGGCCGTGCCGGCCACGTACAGCCCGGGGACGTTGGTCTCCATGCTGGCCGGGTCGTGCTGGGGGGCCTGCCCGGCGCCCACCAGCTGCACACCGGCCTGGGCGAACAGGCGCATGTCGGCCGTATAGCCGGTCATGAGCAGGACGAAGTCGGCCGGGTAATGCGTCAGCCGGCCGGCGTCGACCTGGCCATCCTGCACCTGGGCCAGCACGGCGTGCCGGGGGGTGATCTCCACCGGGGCGGTGGCGGGCAGGAAGGTCATGCGCCCCTCGCGCACTACCGTGTCGAAGTCGTCCCGCAGGGCCGGTTTGACCCGCTCGCGCTGGATGTCGGGCCGCCGGTAGCTGAGGGCTACCTCGGCGCCGGCGCGCCAGCAGCGCAGGGCGGCTTCGATGGCCGAGTTGCGCCCCCCCACCACCAGCAGGCGCTGCTGGAAGTAGTCGTGCGGGTCGCGGAAGTAGTGGCTGACGTGGGGCAGGTCCTCGCCGGGGATGTCCAGGCGGTTGGGGCCGGCCATGCCGCCGGTGGCCAGCACCACTTTGCGGCTGTAGTAGACCTGCTCGCCGCCGTGTGAGCGGGTGCGCAGGCGGAAGCCGCCCGGCACCGGTTCCAGCTGTTCGACAGGCTCGTAGAGCTGGATCTTGAGCTGGTAGTACTGGATGACCTGGCGCAGGTAGACCAGGTAAGCCTCGCCGGTCAGGTTCTGCTGCTGCACGGTCTGGATGGGCACGCCGGCGATGGCGATGCGTTCGGGGGTGCTGAAGAAGGTGGTGTTGTGCGGCCACCAGGTGAAGGTTTGTCCCACCGGCCCGGCTTCCAGGTGGCGGTAGGGAATGCCGCTTTGCTTGAGGGCGGCGGCCAGCTCAATTCCAATTGGGCCGGCGCCAACAACGGTCACTTCGGTCCAGTTGTATGGGCTGTCTGCCATGATTCGTTCCTCGCGAGGATGGATGTGCACAGGCGCCCGAGGGCGCCGTGAAGGTGCAAAAGCTCTGTGTATTGTAACGTGGATTGGCCGCAAAGGAAAAGGGCCACGCTCCAGGTCGCCGGGTGCGCCCCAGCCTGCTCCCGGTCGATGAGGGCATCTGTTTATCAGCAGGTCGGGCTTCCATGCCCGACCGTTCACGGTCGATGCAAGTGCCCTGGCAGGTAGACCGGGGTGGAGATTGCCGCCCTCGGGTAATCCACCAAGGGCTTCGCCCCTGGGTAATCTACCAAGGGCTTCGCCCCCGGGAAGAGCACCCGGGGGCTTCGCTACGCTTGCAATGACATGAAGGGGGTACGCCCGACCGCTCATTGTCGATGAGGGCATCTGTTTATCAGCAGGTCGGGCTTCCATGCCCGACCGTTCACGGTCGATGCCAGCGCCCTGGCAGGTAGACCGGGGTGGAGATTGCCGCCCTCGGGTAATCCACCAAGGGCTTCGCCCCCGGGTAGTACACCAAGGGCTTCGCCCCCGGGAAGAACGCCTGGGGGCGTGGCTGCGCTGGCAATGACATGATGGGGGTGTGCCCAAAAAAAAGCGTTTCCGGGGGACTTGCGCCCGGAAACGCCTGTGAGACTTATTCTCCCCGCCCCAAGAGACCGGGGCGGGAGCAAAAATATATTTCTGGCCGGCCAGACGCCGCCCTCAGGCGGGCGTGCTCACGCGCACGTCCACCACCTCCTCGACCAGCGGGGTGAGGGCCTCGACCAGGTCCTGCATTTTGACCCCGGCCACTTTGATGGTGATTTCACCGTCTTCCGAGGTCTCGCCCTCGAAAGCGCCCATGGCCAGGATGTCGCCGCCCAGGTCGAAGATGGCCTTGGTAATATTGAGCAGGCGGCCAGGGCCCTTGGTCACCAGGGCGGTGAAGCGCACCCCGGGGTCGCGCGCCCCCAGCAGTTCCAGGAAGATCTTGAACAGGTCCTTTTCGGTGATCATGCCCACCAGTTTGCCGCCGCGCATCACCGGCAGGGCCGAGATCTGGTTATCAGTCATGATTCGGGCGGCCTCCTCCAGGGGAGTGTCCTCGGCGATCGTGATCACGTCGGAGACCATGTACTGGCTGACCGTCATTTTGCGCACCATGTCGCGGGATTCCCATACGCTGAGTGTGGTGGCATCAGAAGGCAAGGCCCGCAGGATGACGCGTTCGGAAATGATCCCGACCAGCTCTCCACGTTGGTTGATGACCGGCAGGCGCCGGATCTTTTCTTCGTGCATCAGGGTCAGAGCTTCTTCAAGGGTTGTCTCGGGATAGACAGTGATTACCGGGTGAGACATTCGCTTTCCGACGAGCATTGCATACTCCTTTTTGATTGAAATGAGTCAAAAGACTCGCGCGGTGTATCAGCTCACGATCTTAAATCATTGTATGACGATTTTAAACCTTCCACAAGTGGCGCATGTATGAGTTGTATATACAAAGTGTTAACAAAAATTCCGGATACACAGAGTAATCCCCCCAGGCCTTATCCCGCACCGGGGGAATGGGGATCCCGGCTAAAAGCCGAGGTCGAACCAGTTGGTGCCGAAGAGGATGGACCCGGCCAGGAAGAGGAACAGGATAAGCAGGATCAGGCCGCAGCCGCAGCCCCCACAGCCCCCGCGCCCGAACCCGGCCCGGCCTTGCAGCCAGTCGAACAGCTTGTCCAGCAAGAATAATTTCAACAGGCCCGAGAGACACCCGGGGCGTTCGTCCATTTTTCCCTCCATGGGTCTGGCCCTGCTGTGGGCCGCCGTCTCTATTGTATCGTAGAGCGCACCGCTTGGGTCGGGTGATTACGCGCGCCTGTCCCTCCCCATTTTTGTTCTGGAAAATTGGGGGAGGTGCAGGCGAGGGTGCTCCCCTCTGTATTTCCGTCGTCACGGGCGCCCAATTCTCCCTTCCTGGATCGTCACGATTCCTAACCATTCATTAATCGGTTCTTAACCAGTTAGATAAAGCGTATTAATCAAGCCTGCGTACTATAGGTGGGGGTTTCACCCCCTATTCTGTGTACTTGTTTAAGGAGATTCAAAGAATGCGCGCCCATAACAAGACCGTACAGTCATTGTTCGCTATGGTGATCGTCGCCGCCACCGCCCTGTCTGCTTGCAGCCCGGCCCAGCCGGCCGCCACCGCCACGGCCGAGCAGCCCACCGCTGCGGAGAGCTCTTCCGCCATGGACCAGCTGGTCGCGGCCGCCAAAGAAGAAGGCACGCTCACCACGATTGCCCTGCCCCACGACTGGTGCAATTATGGTGAAGTGATCGACGCGTTCAAGGCCAAATATGGCATCGAAGTCAACGAGCTCAACCCCGACGCCGGCTCCGGCGACGAGATCGAAGCCATCAAGGCCAACAAGGACAACACCGGCCCGCAGGCTCCCGACGTGATCGACGTTGGTTTCGCTTTCGGTACCTCTGCCAAAGAAGAAGGCCTCATCCAGCCTTACAAAGTCTCCACCTGGGATTCCATCCCTGAAGATGCCAAGGACGCCGATGGTTACTGGTACGGGGATTACTACGGCGTGCTGTCCTTCCTGGTCAACACCGACGTGCAGTCGGCTGTGCCCGCCGACTGGGACGACCTGCTCCAGGCCGGCTACAACGGCCAGGTTGCCCTCTCCGGCGACCCGCGTGTCTCCAACCAGGCCATCCAGACCGTCTACGCCGCGGCCCTGGCCAACGGCGGCTCCCTGGACGACGTCCAGCCCGGCCTGGATTACTTTGCTGAAATGAACCAGGCCGGCAATTTGGTGCCCCTCATCTCCAACAACGGCCTGGTCGCCAAGGGCGAGACCCCCGTGCGCATTACCTGGGACTATAACGCCCTGGCCGCCATCGACTCCTTCGAAGGCAATCCCGCCGCCCAGGTGGTCATCCCCGAGAGCGGCCGCTTTGCCGGCGTGTACGTACAGGCCATCAGCGCCTACGCTCCCCATCCCAATGCGGCCAAGCTGTGGATGGAGTTCCTCTACTCGGACGAGGGCCAGACGCTGTGGATGAAGGGCTACTGCCACCCCATCCGCGAAGAGGACATGCGCGCTCGCAATGCCATCCCCGCTGACCTGCTGGAGAAGCTGCCCGACGTGACCGGCGCAGTGTTCCCCACCCTCGACCAGCTCAACGCAGCTTCCGAGACCATCACCACCCAGTGGGATTCTGTGGTCGGCGCCAACATCCAGGAATCTGCTCAGTAATTCAGTCGTACAACTGCTTTTTGAGAGGCCCCATCCGGGGGTGGGTGGGGCCTCATCGTTCACCTCAAATCTACTTTTGCGAGTGAAGTATGGCCGAAACGACTCTCTCTGTTCCCGTAACGCCACCCAAAAGCCGGTTCGCCGCGTCGCTGCGCAACTGGCTGGGTGTGGCGCCCTTCCTGCTGTTTGCTTTCTTATTCTTGCTCCTTCCTTCGGTGCGGCTGCTGATTGGCAGCTTTTTTGATCGTAGCGGCCAGTTTACCCTGGACAACGTGATCCAGCTCTTCAGCCAGCCGCTGATCGTCAATGCCTACTGGCTGAGCCTGCGCATCAGCGCCGTGACCGCCCTGGGCGGCGGTATCTTCGGCTTTTTGCTGGCCTACGCCGTCACCGTGGGCGGGCTGCCCAGACCGCTGCGCTCGATCTTGATCACCTTTTCCGGCGTGGCCTCCAACTTCGCCGGCGTCCCGCTGGCCTTTGCCTTCGTCGCCACCCTGGGACGCACCGGTTTCATCACCGCCCTGCTCAAGCAGCTGTTCAATATCAATCTCTACGATGCCGGTTTCAATCTGTACAGTTTTGCCGGCCTGAGCCTGACCTATATGTATTTCCAATTCCCCTTGATGGTGCTGATCATGGCTCCGGCCCTGGATGGATTGAAGCGCGAATGGCGAGAAGCATCGGAAAACCTGGGGGCCAGCTCGTTTTACTACTGGCGCCGGGTGGCCCTGCCGGTGCTGCTGCCGTCGATCCTGGGGGCCATGGTGCTGCTGTTTGGCAACGCCTTTGGCGCCTACGCCACGGCCTACGCCCTCACCGGCGGGTCGCTGCCCATCGTGACCATCCAGATCGGGGCCCAGATCCGCGGCGACGTGCTGCACAACCCCGGCCTGGGCTACGCCATGGCCATGGGCATGGTGGTCATCATGGCCGTTTCGCTGGCCGCCAACTCCTGGCTGCAGCAGCGCACTGAAAGGTGGTTGCGATGAACGC
>JAAZNB010000196.1 GCA_012798515.1 Chloroflexota bacterium | reverse complement strand
ATAGTTTCCATGGTTTCGCCCGTGGCAGTTTCCTGGCTGCTGTAAGCCCACAGGTAATTGTTACTGCCGGATACGCTGGAACTGGTCGTCCCCATGCTGACGCTGTATTGTGATTGCAGAGAAAATTCAGCCCCATTGGTCACCCGGTTATACTCGTCGGCGTTATACACCGCCTTGACCGCCCAGGACGTAGCGCTGGTGGCGCCGATGCTATATACGTAAGTCGTCGACACGTCGCTGGTACTCTCGTGATCGAACACACACTTGAAGTTCGCCGTGTCCGAGGGGCACATCACTGTGGCCTCTGCAGAAGTCAGCACCAGCCTGACGTTGTGCCAATCGGGAGTGATGGCGTTGTTCAACGTCAGCGAAACCTGGCTATACAGGCTCCCCAACGTTTGCGAAGCCACAAAGCTGAGGGCGCTGGTCGTGCTCCAGGTAGGCGCGGCTTTTACCCGCAGCGCGCTGGAAGACACGTATGGCGACGCTCCAAAAGTATCCCCATCACCATCGTATCGCACACAAAATTTGACATCTTGCCCGATAACGTGAGAGGAATCAAACGTGATCGTCTTGGGACTCCCGACCACGCCCGTATAGGTAGACAGGGCGCCCGAGCTCATCCCGGTGGTGGGGTTACACGTACCGGAGCCCAGCTGGATGGTCACACCGCCATTGGTAGGCGTACCACCGCCATCTGAGCGCGTGGCGTTGACGGTAATGGCATAGCCGGCGCCCCCCAGGGCATATTCCGCTTCCGGTTGAACGGCAATCGAAGCCGTCGTCGCCGCCGCAGTCACCATAAAATCGTTGCTGGACGGATACCAGGCAGAAGCCTCGTACGAGCCATTGCCTTCGTAGCGATAGCAGAAGCGCAGCGCCGCCCCTGTGGCCAGGTGCCTGGCCTCGAACTTGATCACTGTGGGCACGTTGAGCGTACCGGTGAACGTGTCGGTTACCCCGGAGGTCATCCCGGAGACGGAAGAGCAGGCGCCCGTCCCCAGTTTGGCCGTTACCGTGCCACTGGTTGGGGCCGAGCCACCCGAGCTGTGGGCGGCCAGGACGGTGAGCTCATAGGTCTCTCCCACCGAGTAGGTGGTATTCAGGGGGTTATCCAGGCTGGCCGTCGTACCGGCCTTGGTGATCCTGAAAGACTTGCTCGTCTGCGAGTCGTTCAAGAAGGCGCTGGTAGCCGGAGCGTAGGTAAAAGTAACCGTCTTATCGACCGGTAACGTATCCGCCAGGGTGGGCGCCAACGTGCACCGCCAGTTAGCGCCACTGGTGTAACTACACGTGCAGCTGCCATCGCTGCTGCCCGCCGGGAAAGCGCAGGCCAAAGTGCCGATGGTTACCGCGGCCGCGTTCTCGGTGCGGGTCAGTTCCAGGGTCAGGCTCCTGCTAATACCATAGGTCAGGCTGGACGGAGGCGAGATAAGGCTCAGGTTGATGTTCGAATTGACCGTCAGGTTAGCCAGGTTCTGGCTGGTGTTCTTGTGGATGATGTCTTCGGAGGAAATCACGAAGTCTGCCACCATCGTCCACAGGCCGGATTTGGGCAGGTTGAGCGTACAATCCACCGTGGCAGTGCGACTGTTGCCCCTATCGACCAGGGGCAGGTTCAGGCACTGGACGACCGTGCCGTCGGTGTGGGTTGCCGTCAGCGTGGCCGTCCCCTTGGGCGTGCTGTAGATGTTGTTGGCGTTCTCGTCGCGCACGGTAACCGTGTAGGTGATGTCGCGCCCGACCAGGGCCGGCAGGGGATCCGTGGTGGCCGCACCGACCGACACCGGGCTGGTGGTGTTATCCACCGGTGTACTCAGGTTGGTACTGGCATTACTGTAGAAACTATCACCGATAAACGTGACCTGGAGATTCCAATCACCGCCCACCTGGTCGACCACCAGATCGACGAACCGGTACGAACCGCTGTCGGCCGAGGTTAGCTTGTGGTAGCCGATCACATCGTCAGTACAGACCTGGGCGTAGGTCGCGGCGGGATCGCACATACGGCGCACGCGCAGCTCGCCATCCGGCACGCGGTTCGGGTTGGTGCCCGCCACGACGATGCGCAGGGTAATCTTCTGGTTGTAGCGGTAAAGCGTGCTGTTGGGCATCAGGATCGTAGACAACGAAATCGTGTTGCCCAGGACGGTGATCGACTTGCCATACGGGGCCGACTGGGTCTGCAAGTGGGTCGTATCGCCTTCGTAGGTGGCGGTGAGATATTTGACGCCCGGCGTTTCGAAAGTCAGGCGGCAGCTCGTCTTGGGCAAGGTGATCGCGCAGGAAGAGTTGCCATCCGTGATGATCACGTCCCCGGTGGGCGGCGGGTCGTCGGCGTTGTCCTGGGTCATGCTGATTGAAACCATGGTGGTATCGCCCAGTTCCAGGTCGTCTTCCGGATAGACATTGATGATTTTCAGGTTGGGTTCGATCAGGGCCGGGTCGACGGTGATCTTCAGATTGGCCCCGGCCGATTGGCCGGCGTAGGTGGCCGTCAACACGTACGTGCCCGACTCAGACACCGAGACGGTATTGAAGCCCTGCGCCGCCAGGCCGTCGGCGACCACCGAACTGCCATTGGTGATCTTGATGCTGTCGAAGGCGCCCGAGACGGACCAGGCCAGCTCGACGCTGCCGGGACCAACCAGCTTGTCCGGCGCGGCGGT
>JAAZNB010000195.1 GCA_012798515.1 Chloroflexota bacterium | reverse complement strand
TCGAACGGCCTCGGCCGGTAGGTGTCCTCCCAACGTTGGAGCGCAGCCTGGGCTTGCTCGTGCAGACGTCTGGCGGCAAACAGCCCTGGCGCAGGCGAGGCCAGCTGGTGGGCCAGCTCGTCTGCAACCTGGGGACGGGCAACGGCCAGATAGCCAGGCGCGTAAAACAAGCTGCTGTACGGCAGATCCTGGCGAAAAACCGGGTAGGGGCAGCCGGCGATTGACTCGAAGGACGTCTTCCACAAATTGTGCATACGCTTATTTCGGGACACATACGCGTTGGTTGGCCAGTTTTAAAAACAACCCGCGGGTATAGGCCCAGCATTTTTCTGGCGGCCAGCGGGTTGGCCCGGCCAACGCCTGGCTGACTTCTCGTAAATCGCGTTTGCCGTCGAACAAGTTAAACGCCGCCAGCGCGGGCGCGTCGACCGGGAATAGTACTACCGGGTCGAGGGTGGCCGCCGGCCTGGCCCACACCAGCCCGTCTCGCAGGCTGATTTTGCACTCCGGCTGGCGGACCGGCCGGATCTGCGCCAGCTCTTCGTCGGGCAGGGAGGCCAGGTCGGCAATCTTCAGCGTGGGCTTGCCGTCCACCTGGTCGTTGTAGGCTTCCAGTTCGCTCAACATGGCGCGCAATAGTCCCCGCCGGGGGGTGGGGATGGCGGTGGACTCGCGGGGTTGGTAGTGCTCGAAATCGAAGGAACTACGTTGTTCGTCCAAGAGGATCATCCTGTTGGGTCTGGTTGTGTCTGGGGCAGCTCCAACCGGATGGCCGCCGGTTGAAAACGGCGCAGCGTGGCCGCCAGGCAGCCTCCGCTGCATTCGTGGCTGGCTTTATACGCGCAGGTAGAACATGCGGGGAATACGCCCGCCGTGCGGTGGGCCTGAACCAGGGCATCCAAGGCTGCGTGCAGCCCGGCAGATGTGGCTTCCGGCTGAAATGGTCGTTTGAAACGGTCCGAGAGTGCAAAACAATGCAACACTTCCCGGCCGGGGATAATGTCCAGGACCGGGCCGCAGTGCCAGCCATACTGCACACCATTCCTCAGCATCGTTTCGAGTTCATCGCTCGAGAACATGCAGCGCACGAATCCACAGTCCAGGTCCAGGCAGATGCCTGCTTGTGCGGCCAGCCCGGACTGCTGTGCGATGCGGCGGCCGACCAGGTGGTACTGCTTGGGGTGGACGAAGTGGTTGCAGGCCTGCGGCCCCGGCAGAGCCATGCCCAGGCGGATCCGCTTGCGGATGCCACTGCCGGCGGCCAGCCGGATGACCTCGCCGAGGTCGAAATCGGGTGATTGGATGTTGAACCCCAGCAGGGCGCGTTGCCCCAGGGCCTGTAACACCTGCCGGCGCCGTTCTTCCGGGGACGTGCCGGCCGGCGAATGGGCGAAGACGGCGCTCATGTTGACGACCACGCTGCATTGCTCCGGGGGAAGTTCCAGCAGGCTGTGAAGCGCTGCCTGCGGCATGGCCCCGTGGGTGAAGACGGTGATGCGCTTGCCGCGCCGGCGCGCCCTGTGGAGCAGGCCTGGAAAATCGGGGTGCAGGGTAGGCTCGCCGCCCAGGAGGCGCGCCTCGTCGATTCCCGAACGGTCCAGGTAATCCAGGCCGGCCTCGAACTCCTCCGGGGTCATGAAAGCGGGCCTGGCGGCCTTGTGTGCCGAGGTCAGGTAAGCGTTTGCAAAGCAGTACCCGCAGGCGGCGTTGCACACGTTGGAGACGACCAGGTTAGCCACGCGAGACCTCCAGCAATGATACCTCCACCCATTGTTGCAAAGCCTGGATCATTTGCGTTTCTCCGTCCGCTTCGGAGACGCCCACCAGGGCAGCGTACAGGGCCCGGATTGCCGGCCAGCCCAGGTCTTGATGCAGCCAACGCCACAAGGCGGCTTCGGCGCCCGCCAGGCGCTGCGCGCCGGTGCCGGGGGCCACCGCGATCAGGTGGCTGCCTTCATTGACCCAGGTAACGCCGTCGACAGTACGGTACGTGATCATTGAGACGTTTCCGGGTCCAGCAAACGATCTGAAACCTGCCAGGCTGTTTGGGCCAGCTGGTGGTCATCCGCCAGCCACAGGGCGCACAGCTCGCCCTGGCCGAGTTCTTCCAGGAGCAGCGCCGCGGTGACCAGGCGGGTGCGAATACATTGATCATCGTACTGGCCGGCCGGCCGGTGGGTGTCGTGATGCACGTGACAGCCGCCGGCGCAGCTGAAACGACAAAAGCAGTCGGTGCATAAGGGCCTGTCATACACCGAGAACCGGCGCACACGCGCCACGGCCGAAGGGTCGAGCAGGAAACCATGGGGTGAAACCTGGCCCAGGGTCATGTCCAGGCCGTGCGCCTGCCACTCTTTTTCGAGCAAATAGCAGGCGTTGATCTCCCCTTCTGGCGAAACGATCAGGGCGTCGTTCCCTACCGGGCAGGGCGTTACCCTGGGGCGAGATAGATCCGCGGTGGACAACACGGCAGGAATGCCGTCCTTTTCCAGCCGGCGAGCGGCGGCATGGAACTGGCGCGCGTAGGCCAATGGGTCGGGGGGGAGCAAGCCATTGCGGTGGGCGCTCTCGGAAAGGCTCAACGGCTCGAAACACACCCCGGCCGGGTGGAACCGGCGGGCAAACCAGTCTGCGATCTCCGGGAGGGCGTCGACGTTGCGCTGGGAAACGCAGGTGCGCAGGACCAGCTCGCAATCTCCCGCCGAGAAGATGTCGGCGCTAGCGGTCACGCGTGGGAAGGAGGGACGGCCGCCGCGCAGTGGGCGGTGCAGGTCCTGGGCTGCGGCGGGACCGTCCAATGAAAGGACGACGGTATCCAGATTGTCTGCAATCCAACGCGCCAGGCGCGGGTCGTAATTCCCGTTGGTCGTGGCTTCGAAATGGATGCTGATACCGGCTGTGGCGGCTTGGAGGCGGGTATACTCGACCGCAAACTGGACCGGCTGGGGGGCGTGAAATGGCTCGCCGCCGAAGAAGTGTACTGCGCCGGTGCGCTTTCGCTGTTGGCATAGCAGATCCAGGTAGGCATCCACAGACCGGCGGACCGTATCGATGCTCATCACCTGCACGTCGCCGCTCAAGAAATCGCAGTAGCGGCAGGCCATGTTACAGCCGCGGGTGGGTAAGAGCCCGAGGAAATAAGGATCGCTCAAATCGCCCGAACGGGGCTGGGGAAGCGGGTCAGGGGGAGTGCATAGACCAGTGAGCACCGGCGCGACCACCGGGGAGGGGGGCGTCCCATACAGAAGACAATTGCGGATTTCTTGCTGTGCGGAAGGGTTTACAACTGCGCTCAACCGCTGAAACGGCGCGTACAGTAAACACGCCGGGCCGATGGGTATCGAATAAATCTCCGAAAGGTTTCGCGCTGGATTGTTCAGGGCAATAACGGTTTGCACAGATGCGGGCCTTGTGGTTGGTTTTACCTATACTCACTGCTTGATGTAATAGTGTGCGGAGTGCAAAGAAAGAAGCGGTCCGTGCGCCGATTCGAGCCGGTCGTTGCTGTGATCGCCGCTGGCAGAGCTGATTTTCCAGATACGAATATCCACCGATCCATTATTCGTGGCTCTCTACGAAAAACCGATAAAAATTCTACTAATAAACGGGAGGTTAATCTGTTCCGCGCACGTGGCTGCTGTCAACAGTAAAGCATTGCACTGATCGAACCAGCATTCAAGATCGGCCGGGAAAGGCACAAAAAACTCCCTCCCGAACTTGGTTCCGAATGCATTTTCCGAGTGTTTCGTTTTACCGGTAAGCGAGAATCAGGGTACGTATTTATTGTTTCGAATAATCCGAGAACGAATTACTATTATATTTTAGTATTCCTAAAGCGTTAAGGCAGTAAAAATATTCTTAATTGGGGCGCGGCTTATCCTTATCTTAACCCGCTGCGGCGCACCTTTTCCTGATCCAGGGCGACGGCTTTGTTGCCCTCGCCGTGACGGGTAACTTTGACCCACAGGGCGCGAGCCAGGTCGAAACTGATGACGTGGTCGTAGCGTTTCAACTGCAGGCGTAATGGGCCACGGAAGGGGGCGCAGCTGAGCAGGTGAAAAGGCTCCCCAGGGAAGAGCCCCAGACTGCCGATGTAACGCAGTTTTTCCAGGTCTTGCATCCGCACCCGGCTGAGGACACACTCCGAGCCTGATGGAACCTCGATCAAGGAAATGTCATTCACAGGGGGCAGGGCGCCTGTCTTGGAAGGGATGGGCTCACCGCGCGGGCAGCGCGTGGGGTGGCCGGTCAACTTATCGATGCGATCTTCGAGCTCAGGGTCCAGGCCCTGTTGGAAGGTGGCGGCCAGCTGGTGAGCAGTGGCCCAGTCGTAGCCCATGACCTGCACCAGGAAAACTTCGCTGAGACGCTGGCGGCGCAGGGCGGGCATGGCGATGTGTTCCCCTGTGGCGGTCAGGCGCACGCCGCGATAGGGTTCGTGCACCAGGAAGCCGGCTTCGTGCAGGCGGCGGACCATCTGGGCGGTCGCCTGGGCTGAGGCGTCGATCTGTTCGGTCAATAGGGCAATCGGGACCTGGGGGTGGTCTTGCTGCAAACGGTAAATTTCAGCGGCGTAACGCTGCATGGCGGGGCTGGGGTTCATCGGTTTAAACTCGGGATGGTTTTCTTTTCAAGCAGGTTGAACATTTAATTCCACGTAATTTAAATCAAAATAATGATAATAATCTAGATTATATCATAGGTTCTTAGTAAACTACGGACACTCGAACGGCGTTTTATGGACCAACACGCCGTGAATGTGTGACGAAGAAAAAGAACTGTCCTTCGGGTTGAATGGTTACAGGAACAAAAGGAGATTATGGAATGAGAGATCATGGCCCCAAAGTGCGCCTCTCGCGGCGCTTTGGAATTGCGTTAACCCCTAAAGCTGCCAAAGTCTTGGAGCGCAAGCCGGCGCCGCCCGGACAACATGGTAAAAACGGGCGGCCAGAGCAGGTTTCGGATTACAAGAAGCAGCTCACCCAGAAGCAGCTCTTGCGCTGCCACTACAACATCCGCGAAAAACAGATGCGGCGTTACTATAGCATGGCTTCGAAGAGCCGCGGCAACAGCGCCGAGCGCCTGGTGCAGCTGCTGGAGACCCGCCTGGACGCGCTGGTGTTGCGCGCCGGGTTTGCGCCGACTATTTACGCTGCCCGGCAGTACGTTTCTCACGGGCACTTCCTGGTCAATGGGCAGCGGGTCAACATCCCATCTTACGCCGTACGGCCGGGGGACGTCGTCTCGATCCGGCCAAAGAGCCAGCCGATGGTGGTTTTTCAAAACGTTATGCCTTCCGGTGCGGCCCTGGGTTACCTGGCCGTGTCGGCGCAGGAGCGTACGGCACAGCTGGTACGCCTGCCGCTCAGTGGTGAGGTCCCTATCATCTGCGAGCTGAATCGCGTGATCGAGTTTTATTCGCGCTGAGATCGGGTGTGGGTAGGGGCTGTGTTCCGGCCGGGCCGTCCGCGTGGGTGGGGGACAGCCCGGCCGGTTCTGTTATTCTGCTGCACGCTCTTCGTCCAGCTCCCAGCGGACGAAACGCCGGATAACCACATTTTCCCCCGTGCTGGCCGCTACCTGGGCCAGGACCTGGCCCACAGAAAGCGTTTCGTCATACAGGTAGGGCTGGCGCAGCAGCACGTGCTGGTCCATGAACTTATGAACGGACCCGGCAGTGATGCGCGGGATCAGGGTTTCTGCTTTGCCCGCCGCACGGGCCCGGCTGGCAGCTTTACTGCGCTGTTCGTCGAGCACACTGGCCGGCACGTCTTCGTCGGCCACCCACTGGGGTTGGGCGGCGGCGACGTGTAAGGCCAGCGCGTGGGCAAAGGCGCGAAATTTTTCCGAACGGGCGGCAAAGTCCGTCTCGCAGTTGACCTCCAGCATGACCCCAATGCGGCCGCCGTTGTGGGCATACACTTCCACAATACCCTGGGAGGCCTGGCGTCCGTCCTGCCGGCGCGCCTGGGCGGCGGCTTTGTCTTGCAGAAAGCGCAGCGCTCCGGCGTAGTCGGCCTCGTTCTGCTCCAGGGCCTGGCGGCAGTCCCATACGCCCGCGCCGCTCTCCTGGCGCAGTCGTTTGATCAATTCAAGAGTTATCGTCATTTCTAATTTCCTTTCTGGTGCGGCCAGATTCGATTTCCCGGTTCCTGAAAAGGGCCGGTGGCATGACCGACCAAAGATGGATTCGGCCGGCCGCCCTTCAACGGGTCAGGAAAGGCAGAATCTGGCCGGATGTATGCACAAGCACATGCCCGCTGCCGGGAAGGATCTGGCTGTGCAGATGAGGCAGATGAGCCCTCAACCGCGCCTCGATCTTACCGGCGCTGCGGATGACGTCTTGCTCACCGCCGACGAACAGCACCGGCATAGTTACCTGTTCCAGCTCCGCATCCTGGAACAGGTATTCCCGGTCGATGCGCGCCCTGAAGTGAACCAGGATGGCGTTCATGAAGCGCAGCGTTTGCGGGTCAATGGGTTGGGGGCCAAAGACGTACCGATTGAGGCGTCCGGCGCCCCAGCGACCGAGGAGGGTGTACAGCATGGCCCGCAGCAGGAAGGCTTTTTCCGTCGGGACGACCCCGGCCGGCGCCAACAAGACCATCTTGATCACTCGCTCGGGGTGGACGCTGGCGTAACGGAGGGCAATCCATCCGCCCTGGGAGATGCCGACCAACAGGACCTGCTCCAGGCCCAGGCCCTCTATGACGTCGGCCAGCCATTGGGCGTAGGCCGGCCCTGCCCAGGCCGGTCGGGACGGCGCACTTTTGCCGGGTTCCCCGATGACGTCTACAGCCAGCACGTGGAAATGGCGGCTATAGTCGGCAACATCCCCGATCCAGGCGGTGGCGTTGGAGGAAGCTCCATGGATGAGCAGGAGGGGTGGGCAGGCCTTGTCACCACAGGTGAGGACGAACGTATCGCCACAGCGGGTGGGGACGGTGCGGGTCTGGTACGGGACCGGCCAGGCGTCCAGGGCCGCCTGGTAGAGCGACATGATTTCTGCCTGGCCCTGGATTGATGTGTAGATGGCGTTTTCCATGTGGCATTTCTCCGGAAAATATTTCTTGCGCCGGGTATATCCCGGCAAATG
>JAAZNB010000194.1 GCA_012798515.1 Chloroflexota bacterium | reverse complement strand
GCCCATCAGGGCGCCGGGCCAACGCTTTCAGTCTTTTATCCACGTGAACGGTCGGACGTATCCCGCTAGAGGGTGTTATGAACTCCCCTCGCTCCGGTGGCCGTGTCCGGTCGGGCGCGGGGGCCCGACCTGCTGAAAGAAAACGCTCTGCGGCCTGGGGGAGACCGGCCCGGCGTAGGTTGGCTAGAGCGATCCGGCACAGCACGCCCCTCTACCGCGGTGGCAGGCCACCCCAGCGCCCCGGCCGGCCCGCGCCTGAAGCGAAAGCCAACTTTCACTCTCCCGGCCGGATCACCGGGGGTACGCCTGAGACGGTACGGGTATGCCGGCATCCCTGGCCGGCCGTGTTCGGTCGGGCGTACCCTGGCGGGCATAATAATGGAAGCCCGACCTGCTAATGGAAATTGGCCATTTTTACCCCTATCGGGGCGCTTTACCCCTACGGGGCACTTTAGAAGCCCGACCTGCTAAAAAAATTTGGACATTTCTACCCCAGGCGGGGCACTGTACCCCAGGCGGGGCACTGTGGCAGCCCAACCCGCGGGAAAAAGCGTGTCATGATGTGAGAGATGTGATTGGGGAGAAGAAATTTAGCTCATTTCCTGCCGTCCGGCCAGGGCGCGCAGCAAGGTGTTCTGGTCGGCGTATTCCAGGTCACCGCCCACGGGCAGCCCGCGCGCCAGGCGCGTGATGCGGATGCCGTAGGGCAGCAGCTGCTGGCGCAGGTAGAGGGCAGTGGCGTCGCCTTCCATGCTGGGGTTGGTGGCCAGGATGATCTCGCGAATGACGCCGTTCTTGACCCGTTCTACCAGGGGGCGGATTTTCAGGCTCTCCGGGCCAATGCCATCGATCGGGGAGAGTACGCCGTGCAAGACGTGGTATTTGCCTTGAAAACCGCCGGTCTGTTCCAGCACCAGTACGTCCAGGGGCTCTTCGACCACACAGATGCTGCTGTCGTCGCGGCGCGCATCCGCGCAGATCTCACAGACCTCCTGCCCGGCCAGGGTGATGTTGAAACACACCTGGCACAGGCTGGTGGCGCTTTTCAAGGCTACCAGGGCCTCGGCCAACTCCTCGCCGATATCGTCCTGGGTGCGCAGCAGGTAAAACGTCAGGCGCGAGGCGGTCTTGGGACCGATCCCGGGCAGGCGCTCAAAGGCATGGATCAGGTTGTGGATGGGTTCGGGTAAGACGGGCATATCTCCTGCCGTTTAGAAGCCCAGCCCCGGCATGCCGCCCGCCAGGGGGCCCATGCGGTCGGCGGTCATCTGGCGCGACTGGTCCAGGGCCAGGTTGACTGCGCTGAGAATCATGTCCTGTAACATGTCTGCGTCGGCGTCTTTCAACAGTTCCGGGTCGATCTCCACACTCTTGCAGTGCTGGTCGCCGGTCATGACGATTTTTACGGCTCCACCGCCCACGGTAGCCGTCGTGGTCTCGACGGCCAGCTGGGCCTGCGCGGCTTCCATCTGCTCCTGAAGCATTTTGAGCTGCTGCATCATTCCACCGCCGCCCATCTTTCCACCGGGGGCACGATTAAAACCTTTTGCCATAATATTTCGCTCCTTGTTAATGTGCAGGCGCCTGGCGGCCATCGCGGCGGCCGGTGTGCTCGGCGTCTGTCATACGTGAATCGGGGTATGGTTCTGGGAGAGATGAAGAGCGCCTTGGGGCGCTCGTAACCATCTCATGACCCCTGCTGGTTAATTAAACCAGATCAGGGCGTAAAATACCACCCCGGTTTTTATGAGGATTGGGTCGAGCTGATTTGCCCGCCCAGGTTGAGGGCCGTGTTGACCAGGCCGTCACCGTCAACGTCGAGGTCCGGAGGCAGTTCGCTGCCTTTGCCGGAGGTGACCACGCATACGATGGGCAGGTTGGCGCCGGTGACGTGATAGATGGCCTGGCAGGTGAGATCCATGTTGTCCTGGATCTCCATTTTCGATTTGAGCACTTCGCTGGCGAAACCGATGTACAGGGTGCCGTTGCGCACGGTCAGCAATTTACACGAGTTGAGCAGGCCCTCGGTGGGCCGGCTGCGCTCTTTGACGATCTCGCGGATGCGCCGCCAGTTGGAGCGGATGTCCTGGATGTCGATATGCGCCGGGGTGGCCTCTGGCGGGATGGATGTGGGGGGCTCGGCCGGCGGGCTCTCACCGGCAGGCGCGGCCGTGGCCGGCGGGGAGACCCGTGGCGGGGCAGCCTCTGGCGGGCTGGGTGGGCTTTGCACCTGTTCCACCCGGGCGGGCGCCTCCGCCGGCCGGGCGCGTGCCGCAGCCGGTGGCTCTCCGCCGGTGGCGGTAGCCGGGGCGGCAGCGATGGGCTGGGACGCCGCGGTGGGAAAGAGGCTCGATTCTATCGTGGCCATCTCCAGCAGCAGGCCGGGCTGCCAGCCCAGGCGGGTCTCGGTGGCGGCCTGGTTGAACTGGCGGATGGTCTCCAGCAGGTGGGGCAGGGCGAATGCCTGCGCCTGCTGTGCCATGCGAGCGCGCACCTCGGTGGTGGCGTCAATCTGGCTGGCGTTGCCGGTGCGGATGAGCAATAACCCGCGCAGGTAATCGACCACCTGGCGGGCAAATTGGCGCGGGTCGGTGCCGCTGTCGAGAGCGTCGTGGATATTGTCCAACCCGGCTGCGTTGTGGTTGTCCAGGATGGCCTGTACCAGGTCGATTACCGCCTGGCTGGCGGCCGTACCCAGCACGGTTTGCGCCGAGGCCAGGGTGATCCTTTGCCCGCTGGAAGCCAGCTGGTCGAGCAGCGAGATAGCATCGCGCATGGCGCCAGTAGATTGGCGGGCAATCAGGGTCAGCGCTTCGGGGTCGGCCTCCAGTTTCTCCTGTTCGCACAGCTTTTGCAAATGGTGCACGATGTCGTTGACCGGGATGCGACGGAATTCGTGCCGCTGGCAGCGCGACAACACGGTGGCCGGGATCTTGTGGACTTCGGTGGTGGCCAGGATGAAGATGGCATGCGGGGGCGGCTCTTCCAGGGTCTTGAGCAGGGCGTTGAAGGCGGCCGTGGACAGCATGTGGACTTCATCGATGATGTAGACTTTATAGCGCCCCTGATTGGGGGCGAAATTGATCTTGTCGCGCAGGTCGCGGATGTCATCCACGCTGGTGTTCGAGGCAGCGTCGATTTCGATCAGGTCAAGGAAGCGGCCCTCGTTCACGGCCAGGCAATGGGCGCACTGGTCGCACGGGCGCCGGGACAGGTCGGCTTCCAGGCAGTTGACCGCCTTAGCCAACAGGCGGGCCGTGGTCGTTTTTCCCGTGCCGCGTGGCCCCGAAAACAGATACGCATGGCCGACGCGCTGGCTGCGTATGGCGTTTTGCAGGGTTTGGATGACATGTTCCTGGCTTACCACCTGGTCCCACAGGTGGGGCCTCCACTTGCGGTATAAAGCTTGTGAAGTCACGTTGTCTCCGCGGATGAGTTCAAAACAGGCTGGCGTCTGAAAGGCGGGCCAGCTCGGTGCTGAGTCGTAAAGGGCTGCGCTCGAAGGCCGGCGCGGGGGTGCGCAAATTGTACTCCAAAATGCGCCGGTTGATCTTCCCCAACGCCTCACTAAAACGTTGCACGCCCTGGTGGCGCTGCGCCTGGCTGTTGGCAGGGGCGTAGTCTTGCTCCAACTGCCGGCGGGCGGCGGCAATTTCGTGGTCGATCTCCTGTCCTAACAGGATCCAGGCCGGCGCCAGGTCATTGTTGCGCAAGATCTTGTGCGCACTGCGCAGTTCCTCGGGCTCGAAAGTCAGGTCCTCCAGATGGAGCGGCTTGCCTTTGCCCTGCAAACGGTCGAATTCACCGTCTTGCTGCGCCTTACGGATCTTTTGCTCTGCGAGCCATTCTAAGATATCCATCGTCTGGTCGCGCCGTGCCTCTACCCGAACAAAGATTGGTTGGTCATGGAAGGGATCGTGGAAAGTTGTGGCGGCGCGCCCTGGCCGGCCGGGGCGAAAAGGGTCAGGGAATGCGGTAGCTGGCTCTCAAGCTGCCCTGGGGGTCGAGTACGATGACCAGTTCCCCGGTGCGCCAGATGGGCGCGTCCTGTCCCCAGTGCAGGGCAACCACCGAATCAGTGCCCGAACGCGAATACACTTCTACGGCGCCATCCTTGTTGAGCAGCAACTCGGGGAAGGTGAAGGTGTGCCCATCTTCGTCCTGAAGCTGCCAGCCGGTCAGCCACAAAGCACCCTCTCCCAGGCGCCTTAAACGCACGACTTCGGTGTCCAGGTCGCCCACGCCAAAGACGTTCTGGATCTGGAGCACAGGCTCATCCAGCGGGGGAAGCGTGGCGGAAGCATCTTCGGGGTCGGAAACCGGCTGGCCGGTAAGACTGGCCCCCGGCGTCTGCGCCGCTGTGACCGGCTCTACCGGCGGCAGGTTAGCGCGTTGGGTGCTGTCCCATAGCCATAACACCCCCAGAGTGGTCAGCGCCGAAACGATAATATTCAGGAGAATGAAGGGGAACAGCTTTTTCCACGATCTCATAGGTGTACCTGCTTTGAATCATAGCATAGAATTCTTGTAAAATAAAATTATTAACGTCAGTTCAATGCAGGAGATTTTGGAGCGTTGCATCCGAAACCGGGTTTGCGTGAATGGGCGTGCTAAAATAGGTATCCTGGATATATCATGCCATACCTGGTAGACGGACACAATTTAATTCCCAAGCTGGCCGGTTTCAGCCTCTCTGACCTGGACGATGAACAACATTTGCTGGCTGTGCTGCAGGTATTTTGCCGGGTGCAGCGCTGCTCACTGGAAGTCTATTTCGACCGGGCTTCGCCCGGCTCCCGTGGTCAACAGCGCTATGGGCTGGTCAAGGCTTATTTCGTACATCAAAGCTCCACGGCGGACCAGGCCATTCTCAATCGCTTGAGAAAGCTGGGCAAAGCGGCCCAGAACTGGACCGTGGTGAGCTCGGATCGCATGGTGCAGACCGAAGCGCGCGCCCTTAAGGCCAGCGTGGTCAGTTCGGAAGAGTTTGCCCGGCTGGTCCAGACTGCCCAGCGGAAAGAGGCTACCCGGCCAGGCTCTATCGAGCCGGCGCTCAGCGAAGACGAAGTGCAAGAGTGGCTGCGCCTGTTCGAGAAGAAGAAAAAATAGCCTCTCGGGAGAGTCTGTCCTCCATCGATCTTGAATTACGCCAGTTGGGGATAATGGTTTTCTGTATAGAATGGGGGCGGTGTCACCGCCCCCATTCTATACAGAAAATATAGAGCGCCTTTCTCCAGATCATCTTCAATTTACGTAAATAACCAATTTGGATAAAAAAACTAATCTAATACTTAGTATTTTTTAATGTATATAGGACAAAAATGGTGTATATTACCCACAAGGCACCAATTATAGGTAAATTAGGTGTCTACCACCGGAAAGCAGATGAGAGCACGTCCCCCCCGTGTTTTCTACCAGAAATGGATGCCCCGGTGGCATTCCCTCCCTGAAGATCGCCAGACATGTCCCCCCCATGCCTGGCGATCGGTTTTTAAGCGCCGTTTCTTTCCCGGGCATTTTCTGGTACGATGTAGAATAGGCATCCGGTGGTGTGAGTCGCGACCGGGCGGATGTGGGGTGGAGACGCCGTGGCCATCCCGTCCCTATTACCAGATCTTTATCGTTTAATAATCATGAGGGTACCCCATAATAGACACAGGAGGAAAAATTGCAGCACAGCTTGACGATTGGGTTGGCCAGGATGCACGCCGAAGCGGGGGAGCGACGCGATTTTTTGCCCGATTTTGTCGCCGGGTTGGAGATCAACCGCTACCAGGTCTATCTGGAACAGGGGTACGGTTCCGGGTTGGGGCTTACCGAAAAGGATTATCGCCAGATTGCCCCGGCGGTGAAATTCGTGCCCTGGAGAGAGGTCTACCAGCAGGATTACGTGCTGGTGCTGCGCTATCCCGGGGATGAGGTCATCCGCTGGATGAACCCGTATTCCTGTCTGGTCTCGATGTTGCATTATCCCACGCGACCGAGGCGAGTGGAGATGCTGCGGTCTTTGAACCTGGATGCCATCTCGCTGGATTCGATCAAGGATGACACCGGGCGGCGGCTGGTGGAAAACTTGAAGAGTGTGGCCTGGAACGGGGTCGAGGTGGCCTTCGATATCTTGAAGGGCATATACCCCAACCCTCTGGGCTTCGAGAGCCCCACCCGGCGGCCGGTCCAGGTGACCCTGCTGGGGGCCGGGGCGGTGGGCTCGCAGGTCATCCAGGCCGCCATCCGTTATGCCGACGAGGCTTACCGCAAAAAAATGTACGCCCTGGGCGTCCCCGGGGTGCTGGTCAACGTACTGGATTACGACCTTACCTGCCACCCGGACACCATGGAGGCCATCCTACGCCGCACAGACATCCTGATCGACGCCACGCAGCGCAAAGAACCCAGCCGGCCGGTCATCCCCAATGTCTGGCTGGAGGCGCTGCCGGCGCACGCCGTCCTGCTGGATTTATCCGTGGATCCTTATGACTTTAACGTCGAACCGCCTGAGGTGAAAGGGATCGAAGGCATTCCGCAGGGCGACCTGGACCAATACATCTTCGCCCCGGACGACCCGGCTTACGACCGCCTGCCCGCGGAGATTGACCGGCGCAACCGTCGTTTTGCGGCCTCGTGTTACTCCTGGCCGGGGATTCACCCCAGGGAATGTATGGATATCTACGGCAAACAACTGAGGCCGATCTTCCGTACGATCATCGAGAGCAATGGCGTAGAGCACATCTCACCGGACGGCAATTATTTTCACCGCGCCGTGGCCCGGGCCATGTTGTCCCGCTGGCAGCCTGAAGGGGAATAACAGTTCAGTCGATCACTTTGAGGCGCCGGCCGACCCGGGCGAAAGCTTCCACACCCTGTTCCAGGTCTGACTGGCTGTGAGCGGCGGAGATCATCACCCGCACGCGGGCCTTGCCGCGCGGTACGGTGGGAAAGCCGATAGACATGGCGAATACGCCCTCGGCGAACAGTTCGCGGCTGAACTGCTGCGCCAGGGCCGCCTCGCCCAGCATGATGGGGGTGATGGGGGTGACGCTCTGGCCGGTGTCGAAACCCAGGCGTTTCATTTCTCGTTTGAAAAAGTCGGTGTTGCTCCACAAGCGATCCACCAGCTCGGTAGATTCTTCCAGCAGGTCGACGGCGCAGATGCAGGCGGCCACGTCGGCCGGGGTGGCCGCCGAGGAGAATAGAAACGGGCGGCCGCGCTGTTGCAGCCATTCCACGATAAGCGGGCTGCCGGCGACGACGCCGCCCACCACGCCAAAAGCCTTGGAGAGCGTGCCCACTTCGACGTCGACTTTCCCGTGCAGGTTGAAGTGATCGACGATGCCGCGACCCCCGCGTCCCAACACGCCTTCTCCGTGGGCGTCGTCGACCATCAGCATCAGGTCGTATTTACTGCTCACGGCGTAGATCTGGTCGAGTGGGGCGATGTCGCCGTCCATGCTGAACACGCCGTCGGTGACCACCAGCCCCCGGCAGTACTGCCCCTGGCGTTCCTGGATCTTGGCTTCGAGATCGCTCGCGTCGCTATGCGCGTAGCGAACGATGGGCGCCCCGGAGAGGCGGCAGCCGTCGATGATGCTGGCGTGGTTCAACTCATCCGAAAAGATGACGTCTTCCTTGCCTACCAGAGCCGGGATGGTCGCCAGGTTGGCAGTGAAGCCGGACTGGAAAGTGATGGCAGCTTCCACGCCCTTGAAACGCGCCAGGCGGCGTTCCAGTTCGAGGTGCAGGTCCATGGTCCCGGCAATCGAGCGCACCGCGGCCGGGCCGACCCCGTAATGGATGATGGCCTGTTCGGCGGCCTCGCGCAGGGCGAGGTGGTTGGCCAATCCCAGGTAGTTGTTCGAGCACAGGTTCAAGACTGACTGGCCGTCTACGGTCAACCAGGCTCCCTGGGATGAACTTAAGGTGCGAATGCGGTTGTATAAACCGGCTTGTTTCAGTTGGTCGAGTTCTTCCTGGATCCAATTCAATCTTGTAGACATGCTCACCTCGAACGTAGAGAATAAAGCGGAGTAAATCCGGGTGAATTAAAGGGATTATACATCACTTCCGGAGACGAAATGCGCCTCGGCCAGGTAACCTGCCTGTGCCAGGGCGTTACGCAACGGGGTCTCCCCGCCGGGGCGCACGATCACCACGGTGGGGGTGAGCGCCTCGCCCAGAAAACGCGCGGCTTTGGTCTTGCGCAACGTCTCGATGATCTCGGGTGAAGCCACCCGGAGGAGCATCACGCTCTCGATGTGGGCTTGTGAGCCAAACTTTTCCCACCGCTCCAGGGCCTGAAGCAGGGCCGGGGGAACGGCCCGGCTGGCGTAGCGGCGCAGGATGGCCAGCAGGTGACTGGAGCGCAGCCCCTGCTTCTGGGCGCGTTCCAGGGCCGCCGGGGTGATGCGGTAGACGTCTCCGTTGCCCTTACGGCCTTCCCACTGTGCAAAGCGGGCGATCTGGTAGCGAGCGGTGCGCGGCGCCAGACGAGGAACTTCCAGCCGGCCATCGCTGGAGATTATTAATGAAGCGTTTTCCTCGGCCAGGGCGGGCGGGTTACCGTGCCACAGCGAAGGCGACCACTGCGAGGGGCGGAAGGCCACCGGGGGCGACTGCGGGTCTGGCGCGGCCAGGTCATACAGGCCCAGCCAGTGCAATGGGCCGGTGATTATGAAACGGATGAGCGCCCCGTCTACCTCGTCCCAGGCGGAGAAACCGCGCAGGTAAGTCTGGGAATTCTCGTTGCGGATGAACCAGGAGTCATAATCCCCGGCCGGGCGCTGAAAATCGGGGTTTTGTTCGCGCACGCCGTTGACGAACGAGGGCAAATTCCACCAGATATCCTGGGGAAGCTGGCTGAGTAGCTCCAGGATTTTCTGCCGGCTGTCGGCGGGCTGGTTTTGCCACTCGCCCTCGAACAACAGCCCCGGTAACAAACGTAACTCGTTGAAGCTGAGGGACTGCATCCAGACCTGCACCAGCTGGGCCAGGGCCGCGCCGCGGCTGGCTTCCAGAAAGCGGCGCACCGGTTCGGGTTGGGGCCTGTTGTGGTAATCGATCAGCCGGGCCGAACGCAGCAGCTGCTCCACGACCGGGAGGGGCGCCTGCCAGCCCTCGACCTCCCCCGGGCCGGGCTCTGTTCCCAGGCGCAGCGAGGCCAGCAGTGTACAACTGTCGTCCAGGATGGCGTCCGTAGCAAGGATGACGTGGGCACATTCCGCCGGCGAGGCCGGCCTGCCCAGCGGTCGCCGGGGCAGGGGTTGGAAGGCGGGCAGCAACTCCAGGACGTCATCGGGGATGTAGGCATATTCTTGCGGCTCGGGGGGCAGGTTGAGGATGGCGCGCCCGATGAGGGCCCGGTACCACAAGATCTCGGTGGGCGAGGCGGGCTTCAGGTCGGGGCGTTCCCGGTCGCGGCGAGCAGCGCCCATAGGGCGGATCTCACCGAAGCGGCGGCAGAAACTGGCCCAGGTGGAGCGCCCTTCTCCTTCCAGCAGGTGCTGCAAGGCTTGCTGGGCTTCGGCCGGCAGCGCCGTGGCGACTTCCTGCACCAGGCCGGGGACCAGGATCTGCCGGGTGAGCAAAGGCAGCGCCGTATGGACGTCCGGGGCGTTCAATTCGATGCCCCAGGCGGTCGCTACAATTTTCAAAAAACCAAGATCGTGGCCTTGTAAGGTATGAGCCAGGTCGGGCAAAATACGGCTTCCAAAAGTGGAGTAAAATAAACTGAATTGTATTGCTTTGCCATGCATCGCATGGGACGCGGGCTGGAACATCCTCGCCCGGCAAAACCCGTAACAAATTATACCAACGACGCCGGCCCCACAGAGCCAGATTTGGCCATATTGGCAGGCCGGTGTCCCAACAGACCAGGTTCGGGCGTCATTTAATGTTTTTGTAAGGATGCACAATTAAATTGACTGGTATTTTCCGAACAGGTATAATCTTTGAGAACCCACTCAAATTCGAAATGAGGCCTCTATGGCTTTGAAGGGTAATCTGCGCGATTTCACCATTACACAGCTGTTGAACCTGGTAAACCTGGCCAAGAAAACCGGCATTCTCATGATCGAAGGGCCAGGGGAAGTGGCCAGGATTACCTTTCGAGAGGGGAAACTGGCTTACGCACAGGTAGGGCAAGAGGACGATAGCCTGGCCGCCATCCTGCACCGCAGTAATAAGATCAGTCGCAGCCAGTACAAGATCCTCAAAGAAAAAGCCACGAATATGAGTGACAAAGAACTGGGGTTGTTGTTGATCAATGCCGGTTACCTGACGCAAGAGGATATCATTTCCAGCTTGCAGCTTTACTTCACCAATATCGTCCGGCGTCTGTTTACCTGGGTGGAAGGTTTCTTCCGTTTCGAGCCCAACATGCTGCCGCCGGAGGATAAAATCGCCGTGCGGGTCGATCTCGAAAACCTGATCATCGAAGGTTCACGCCAGATGCGTGAATGGGAACAGCTTCAGGATGAGATCCCCAGCCTGGACATGGCCTTGAAGTTTACCGACCGGCCTGACACCAACCTGCGGAACGTGAATTTGAGTGTGGAAGAATGGCGGGTGGTGTCATTCGTCAATCCCAAGAATACCATCCGCCAGATTGCCCGGGCGGCCAAGATGAACGACCTGGAGATTCGCCGGGTCGTTTACAGCTTGCTGCAGGCCGGGTTGGTCGAGGTGATCCGCCCCAGCGGGTCGCCGGTCGTTACCGGCCGGTTGTTCCCCAGCCAGTCGAAAGAAGAGCAGAAATCGCTCGTCAACCGGCTCATTACCAGGATACGGTCTATTTAATCGTCATCATGTGTAATCTACACTATCTCCACAGGTAAGGAATTACCTATGCAAACGGTCAAAATTGTGGTCACTGGACCTTTTAATGCTGGCAAAACAGAATTTATTCGTTCTGTCAGTGAAATCGACGTCGTCTCGACGGAACGAAAAATCTCCTCAAAACCAGAAAAAGTGAAAGAGACCACTACCGTTGCCATGGATTTTGGGCGCATTACGGTGGACGATGACCTGGTCCTGTATCTGTTCGGGACCCCTGGCCAGAAACGTTTCGATTTCATGTGGGAAATCCTCTCGGAAGGGATGCTGGGCTTTATCGTCATGGTAGATAGCACCCGGCCGGAAACGTTCCGAGAGGCGCGCAGCATTTTGGAGACCTTCCGGGCCTATGCGCCGACGCCTTACGTGGTCGCGGCCAACAAGCAGGACTGCGACGACGCCTGGGAAGTGGATGACATCAAGGTGGCGCTGCGCCTGGACCCCAAGGTGAAGTACCTGCCTTGTGTCTCTACCAATAAGGAAACCGTAAAGAAAGTGCTCCTTGAGCTCTTGTATAGCATCCTTGCAGAAATGGAGTCGGGCGGTTCTTAAAAACCGGTCCGGTTTGGGTTAACTGCTGTGTCTTCCATAACGACCGACCAGGGGATCGTACATTACGAGGTTTATGGTCGCGGGCGCCCTGTAATCCTTTTGCACGGTTGGCTGGGTTCGTGGGGTCTGTGGCAGCAAACCATGACGATTCTGGGGCAAAACTGCCGCACGTATGCGCTGGACTTTTGGGGCTTCGGGGAGTCCGGGAAGAAACGCAATACGTACGCTGTCAACGATTTCGTCAGCCTGGTGGACCAGTTCATGGACCGCCTGGGGATCGCACAGGCCCCCCTGGTCGGGCATAGTATGGGCGGTACGGTGAGCCTTTCAGTGGCGCTGCAGTACCCGCACCGGGCAGAGAAAGTAGTCATCATCGGCTCGCCGATCGTGGGCTCCTCACTGGCGTTGCCGTTGAAAATGGCCGGGACGGAGCCGGTCGCCTTTTTGTTGTTTCATATGATGGGCGTCTTTCGCCAGGGGATGCGCCTGGCCTCACCGTTCATCTGCCGCGACCCGCGTTTTCCGGACATGATGGATAAAGATCTCTCGCAAACTACGCTCGAATCGTTTTTAACCAGCATCGCTTCACTGCGCAGGACAGACCTTCGGGCAGATTTGCACCAGATTAAAATTCCGGTCATGGGAATGTTTGGTAAAAGGGATAATATTGTCGACCCAAATCAATGGAACGATCTGCAGCAGGGGGTCAGCCAATCGCGGATCGAGCTGTTCGATAAAGCCGGGCATTTCATTATGCTCGATGAGCCAGAGCTGTTTATTAAAAAAATGCAAGACTTCCTGGATATTCCGAGTGTGAAACTATGACTATGGAAAGACCTTCGCTCTATTGTTCGGGGGAGCTGGGACGAATTTTTTTGGATGGGGTCCAAGAGGTGATCGGCGGGGGCGACCTGCACGCCATCCTGGAAAAAGCAGGGATTTGGGCCGCCGCCGGAGCAGTGACCCGGGACGAAGAAGACAAGCCGCTGTCTTACGAGCAGTTCACGGCGTTGCAGCAGGCCCTGGAAGAATCTTATGGCTCTCGTGCCGGGCATGGCATTGCATTGCGCGCCGGGCGCTCTGCCTATCGCTATCTGTTGCGCCAGTTCACCGGCCAGCTGGGCGTTACCGGGCTGGAATACCGTTTGCTGCCCACCCCCAACCGGCTGCACATCGGGCTCCAATCCCTGGCCAGGACGATCAGCAACAACTGGGCCGGTCGTGTATCTGTTCAGGAGACCGATTCGTCCTGGGTCTGGACCCTGGAAGACAGTCCCTGGTCCCGGCAGCCCGCCGGCGACGAGCCGGTGTGTCATTTCGTGGCCGGCATGGTGCAAGAGTTCATGGCCTGGGTCAGTGGAGGCCGGTTCTACCCGGTCAATGAATGCCAGCCTTGCGAAGCGGCCGGCTGCAGGATCGAAATCAGCAAACAGCCTATCGATTAATGGTCTGCGCAAATGTTGAAGATTATTCTGCCATCCAGGCGATACCTTTCTCCGTTTAATGAGCCGGCGCGAGATTTACGTGTCCAGAACAAACCCTTGTGGCTGGTTCAGCGAGACGTCCTTTCGCCGTTTACAGAGCACGAGATCGAGCTGGAGCAGGATGCGCCGCTGCCCGAAACCCGGGAAGCCTGCCTGGTGTACCGTGACAACCTGTTTTTCGACCAGGAGTTCATCCAGGAGTTCCTGAACCAGGCCCGGAAAAAGCCCCATCCTTCGCGGGCGGCTTTTACGTTGCAGGATGCCGCCTTCCGGGAGCACTGTCTACCCCTGTCTACATCGTATACCCAGGCGGGTGACCTGTACCTGGCGGACCTGTGGTATTACCCGCAGGGGACCCAGGAAGAGGCCCAGCCGCTGTTGATCGACATGCAGGCGCGGGAGATCGGCTATTATCACGTGCCGACCTACATGGCGCTGGAAAAAGGCGACCTGGTGTACCAGGTGCCGCTGCGTAGCCTGATCGCCATCGATTCCTGGGTGCACATTTTTATCGCCGATGTCGTTTTTGGCCTGTTTTCCCGCAGTGCGCGTTTCGAAAACCGCTTGAAGTGGGACGCCTGGTTTAAATTGGGGGTGCTGGGGCGGGCGCTGTACGAGGGCAAACAGGTGTTGGAGTGCTCCGGCGTGGTCAGCATCGGCAAGAACTGCGTCATCGATCCCTCGGCAACCATCCATGGCCCTACTTCGATCGGCAACAATTGTACGATTGGGGCCGGAGCGGTGGTCGAGAATTGCATCATCGGCGACAATGTCAACGTGTCGCAGGGCTGTCAGCTGATGCTGTCGGTGGTGGGGGATGGAACGTTCCTGCCTTTCCGGGCGGCGTTGTTCATGACTACGATCATGGAAAACGGCATGATTGCCCAGAATACCTGCCTGCAAATGTGCGTGGTGGGACGGAATTCTTTCATTGGGGCCGGCAGTACATTTACCGATTTCAACCTGCTGTCTGCTTCGATCAAGGCGCGCGATGCGCACGGGCAGTTGGGCGATTCCAACCAGTTTGTGCTGGGCAGTTGTGTGGGACACAACTGCCGCATTGGGTCCGGCGTGGTCATCCACCCGGCGCGCACGATCGAATCGGACGTCGTCTTGCTGCCCCGCCACGACCGGTGGGTGATCGATCGCGACGTCCGGTACGAAGACAGCGACCACCATCATTTGAAACGCACGACGCTTCACCGGCGTCTGTATCCACGCCCGGGTGAGGAAACCGTCCACACCTGGTGATTGCCCCGTGGGCGGGGGAGAACCGGCAACGGACAGGCTGTGGCCTCCGGATGGGGGTTGTTGCCAGAATATTTACTTTGACGTATGATTAGTTAAGGGACCTATAATTCCATATTCCTTTCTTCTCAGCCATCATCCGAAGATTTCATTGCCGTGGAGGCCTGCATGAGTAAAGCCCGTCTACTAATTGTGGAAGATGATCCGGATATCTCTAACATGCTCCAGATCTTTTTCAAGGGGCAGGGTTACGACGTGGATATTTCACCGCGCGGATCAGACGCTTTAGACAAGACCCGCCAGTTGATGCCCCATTTGATTGTCCTGGACATCATGCTTCCTGATATCGATGGGTATGAAGTCTGTCGTACATTGCGCACCAATACGCGCACCAGCCACATCCCGGTAATCTTCCTTACCCAAAAAGATGAACGCAGTGACAAACTCCAGGGCCTCGAGCTGGGCGCCGACGACTACATCACCAAGCCGTTCGATATCGAAGAACTCAAATTACGGGTGCAAAACGCCATTGCTCGCTCCGAGCGTGAAAGCCTTACCGACCCACAGTCGGGCTTGCCGGCCGGGCGGCTGATTGAGGACCAGCTGCGCAAAGCGATCCGCCAGAAGGGTTGGGCCTTCATGGACATCCGTATCTGTAATTATGAACAATTCAAAGAGGTCTATGGGTTTATTGCCGCCAACGACGTATTACGGTTTGCCGGCATGGTGTTGGGTGAAGTTGTAGATGAGTTCGGTACCCCGAACGATTTCATTGGGCATGCGGGGAGTGATAACTTTATTGTCATTACCAGTGAAGATGCGGCCAAGGCCATCCAGGGTGAATTGAAGACGCGCTTCACCGAACAAGTGTTGTCCCATTACAATTTCATCGATCGACAACAAGGCTTTTTCCTGGCTCCCAACGAGAACGGCGTCATGGAAAAGGCCAGGTTGATGAGCCTGGCAATCGGCCTGGTTTCCCCTTCCACACACACGTTTTCGGACATCCGAGAGATTACAGAAATAGCGGCAGAGGAACGACGGCGCGACGCGGCTCTTTCAAACTGCTAAGGCATTGTAATGAACAACCTGGATCCGCTTAGCCTGGGTATCGCACTGATCGTTACAGGGCTGTTGTTCTGGTTGGCAGCCCGGTTTTTCTTACGGCTCCCATCTCGTTGGCAGCCTACCTCTCCAGGTCCTGCGATCCAACCCGGTGACGCAGAATCACGCGCTCACAGTGATGCCGTTCTGGTGGTCCGTTCCGGTGGGCGGTTGGTATCCATCAACGAGCGCACCCGCCAGCTGTTCCAACTGCAAAAAGAGGACATTGCCGATCTCGAACGGCTCTCACGGCTGATCCGGCCGAGCGACCTGTTCTTGAAACTGTGCGCCTACGAAGGTCAGGCGCGTTTCGTGGTGAACGGCCGCCTGGTCGAGGGGACGTCTTATCCGGTGGCCGCCAGTGAGGAGGGCTATATTGTCCTCACCTTACGGGCCGTGGACCTGGCCTTTGGCGGCGATGCGGAAAGCCAGGGGATCAATTCTCAGTCCTTCCAGGCCTTCAACGAACTGGTGCAATCCATCGCTACCAATTTGGGGCTGGAAGAGACCCTGGAAGCTATCCTGCAGACGGTCGAGAAACTGCTCCCGGCTGATTTTATGGAAATAACCATCCGGGATCCTCATGGGCAGGGCATGCTGCCCTACCGTTTCACCGGGCTGTCCGGCGCCGAGCGCATCCTCCAGCCGGCGGAGGACGCCTACCGCATCGGCGAAGGCTATTCGGGCTTCGTGTTGAAAGAAAAGAAGCCGCTGCTGGTCTCCAACATCAGCGCCCAGGAGGGCGAAGAGCCGGGAATCGACCTGAACCTGGTCTCCCTGCGCTCTTACCTGGGGATCCCCCTGTTGTATGGAGAAGAGCTGGTGGGCATTCTGGAGCTGGGCTCTCTGGTGCAGGATACTTTCCAGCAGCAAGATCTGGAACTGCTACAGATCTTCTCCGGCCAGGCGGCCATCGCCCTGCATAATGCCCTGCTTTACCGCAAGGAGCAGCGCCGTGTGTCAGAGCTGGGCAGCCTGGCCCAGCTGGCGCAGGCTTTCAGCTCGGTGCGCGACCCCAAAAACCTGTTCGCCCAGATGGTCCAGAGCATCTCTCCCTTGATCCGGGTCGAGGTGCTGGGTTTCCTGCTTTACAATGAAGTTGAGCACGCCCTGGAGGGGCAAATCCCTTTCCAGGGACTTCCCAACCCGTTTATCGAGCTGTATCACGCCCCCATTCCACCAGGGAGTACGGCCGCCCACATCCTGGTAGAGCAGGACATCATCTTCTGCGAAGACCCGGCCGAAGATCCGCAGTGGCATGACCTGGGCTTTGCCCACCTGGCGCAGGCGGCCAGCCTGCGTGAGACCGTGCTGGTGCCATTGTCCAGCAGCGGGCGTATGCTGGGGTATTTACAGGCTTCCAACCACTCGGGCGGGAAGCACGGTTTCAGCAAAGAGGAAATGCACCTGTTGACCATCGTGGCTAACCAGGCGGCCCCGATCATCGAGAACGCCACCCTGGTGCAGCAGACCCGCCAGCGCGCTCAGCGGGCGGAGGCCCTGCGGCGTATTGCTTCTCTGGCCAGCTCGGTAGCCAACCTGGACGAGATCCTGCTGTATTCGCTCAAAGAGATGGCCCATCTGCTGCAGGCCGACAGCGCCGCTGCATTCCTGGTGAACAGCTCACGCACCACTTTGCAGCTGCACGTCCCTTCTCGTTTTGGAGACGTGGAAGACTTGCCCGGCCTGGCCGGCAGCCTTCCCCTGGAGGACGCCCAGTTCCCGTTCACGGCGGCCGGGAGCATGCAGGCGGTGCATTTCGACCAGCTGTCGGAACAGCAGGCCATCATTCCCTTCTACCACGAGATTCTCAAAGCCTGGGAGATCGAATCGGCCATCGTCGCGCCCCTGGTCATCCGCGACCAGGGGATTGGCGAGCTGTGGTTGGGCAGTCACCGGCCGGGGTTCTTCGAAATGGGAGACTTGCAAGCCCTGGGAACCGCCGCAGGACAGCTGGCCGGGGTGGTGGAACAGTCGTACCTGGCCAGCCAGACGGACGAAAGCCTGCGCCGGCGCATCGACCAGCTGACGGCGCTGACGCGCATCAGCCGGGAACTGAGCGCCTCGATCGATTTGAATTCCCTGCTGCAGCTGGTGTATGAAGAGGCGCTGCGGGCCACCCGGGCGGATTGCGGCAGCCTGCTGCTGTTTAACCTGAGTGAGAGTCAGGGCACGCGGCCCGTGGTCCACACCACCATTGGTGACCACGCTGTGCAAGAGCTGCACCCCCTGGAGATCAAGGCCCTGGAAAGCGGCGAAACGCTCAATTTTCCCGACCTGGAAGAGGAAGGCCTGGCGTACCCCGTGCCCCACGCCGACGTCAAGTCAGTCATGGTCGTCCCGGTGCTGTACCGGACCAACCGGGCCGGCCTGATCCGCCTCCATTCGCGGGCCCGTAACTGCTTCGATTCGAGCACAGTGGAGATCGCCCGTTCGCTGGCTGCCCAGGCCGCCATTGCGCTCAGCAATGCTTTCCAGCACGAAGAGCAAATCCACCACAGTGCGCTGTTACAGCGCGAGCTGGAAACGCTGCAGCGCCTGTTCCAGATGCTGCAATCTTTGCAGGCCAACCAACCCCTGGAGAAAGGCCTGGCCATCATTGCCCAGGCGATTCAGGAGGCTACGCCATTCCGCGCCGTCCTGGTCAGCCTGTACCATGCCGAGAGCGAGAGCCTGGTACGGGTGTTTGGGGATGGTTTTTCGTCACAAAGCTGGGAAGAGCTACAAAAGCATCGCCCGCCCTGGCAGAGCGTGCGCAGCCTGTTGGCAGATGAATTCCGTTTTGGGGGCGTCTATTTCATCCCGTATGACCGCAGTCCGGTCGTCCCGCCGGATGTGCACACCCTGACCATCCTGGATTCGACCGAGAATGCCGCGACGGATGCCTGGCACCCGGAAGATATCCTGGCCGCGCCACTTTACGACCACGATGGAGACCCGTTGGGGCTGATCAGCCTGGACGACCCGAGCAACGGTCGCCGGCCGGACCGCCCGACGCTGGAGGCGCTGGAGCTGTTCGCCATGCAGGCGGCCCTGTTTGTGATGAACGACAACCACCAGAAAGGTCTGGCGGATAACCTGGCGGACCTGGACCGGGAGAACAGCCGCTTGACGGGCGCCCTGGCCCTGGCCCAGGAGCGTTATCCCTTGCTGCTGCATAAAGAACTGGAGAGCACGATTACCAACCAGGGCCTGCACCGCCAGATTGAGCGGGTGTACGCCGGGTTGCAGATCGTGGAGGCCTCCAACCACCAGGACAACGTGCGCTCTGTTTTGCATACCATCGCCGTCGAGCTGATGACCCGCCTGGGGCTTCAATCCGCTTTAATTGCCGAGCGACGCCCGGCGGAGATCCGCCTGGTGGAGACGGTAGGAGAGATCCCGGCGGACGCTCACCCGGAGGCCTTATTTGGACAGCGCAACCCGCTGCGCCACCTGCTGCAAGATGGCCAGCAGGTGTTGATGGGCAACCTGGACGACCAGCCGGAGTGGAAGAACAACCCGCTGCTGAACGCCCTCTCGGCCAGGAGCCTGTTTGGCTTCCGTATCAATATCGCCGCGGATCACGTGGTGGGCATCCTGGGGGTGGGCGCCAGCGCCCTGCCGGCTTTCTCTACAGACGACCTGAAGGTCTACACCCAGCTGAGTCACCAGGTCAGCATCCGCCTGCAAAATTTGCAACTGCTGGGTGAGACACGTCGTCGTTTGGACGAGGTCAACGCCCTCTTGCAGTTCAATCGCAAACTGGATCGCCTCAACCCGGTGGACATCCTTTCTTCCCTGGTGGAAACCATTCTGCAGCTGATCCCCAATGCCAATGCCAGCTGGGCGGCGGTGTGGTCTCAGCCTCAGGGGGAACTGCTGCCCCGGGCGGCGTTGGGCTTCAGCGACAACCAGAGCCTGCTCCAGATCCACTTCCGCGCTGACGGGGAGGGCAAGGACGGCCTGGAGGAACCGCTGCCGGTACGGGTATACAAGGCAGCCCGGCCGGCCATGGTCCACGAGATCGAGTTTGCCCGCGATTACAAGCTGTCGGCCAGTGACTTGATCCTGTATCACCGGGCCACCGGTGGGAAAGTGCCCGTTTCCAGTTTGTTTGTGCCCATCTACCGCGGCGACCTGGCCCTGGGGCTGCTGGTCATCGATAATTACGCTGTGGCCGGGGCTTTTTCGAGTCAGGACGAAAACATGGCATTGTCCCTGGTGCAGCAGACGGCGCTGGCGCTGCAGAATGCCAGCCTGTTCATCGCTTCGGAACAGCGCGCCGTCCAGCTCCAGGCCCTGACCCAGGTAGCCGGCGCAGTGAGCTCGAGCCTGAAGAGCGACGAGCTGATTGCTTCGGTGATCGATCACCTGAAGAACGTGCTGCCTTACGACACGGCCACGCTGTGGCTGCGCCAGGGGGAGCACCTGTCCGTGGCGGCCGTCAGCGGTTTCACCGACGAACAGCGCCTGATCGGCCTGTCTGTGGCGGTGGAGGACAGTGCCCTGTTCCAGGAAATGGGGCGTACCGGCGAGGCCATCTCGGTGCCCGACGTCGCCCAGGATCCCCGCTTCGCCGCCCTGGTCGAGCCGGAATATCGTTCCTGGCTGGGCATTCCGCTGGTCGCTACGGCGCAGCTGACCGGTGTGCTGGCCCTGGAAAAAGGTGAAGCCGATTTCTACACCACCGAACACATCCAGATCGGGGTGACGTTTGCCAGCCAGGTGGCGGTAGCCTTGGAGAATGCGCGCCTGTTCGAAGACAGCCTGCGCCGGGCGGCCGAGCTGGACGATCGTTCGCAGCGCCTGGCGCTGCTCAACCGGCTGTCCAACGAGCTGGTGTCTACCATCGACATGGATACGGTCTTGGGCCTGACCGCCCACCACCTGCAAGATGCTCTGAATGCCTCGCGGGTGGTCGTGGTGCTGCTGGATGACCAGGATCACCTGTCGATCTACAAGGAATACCCCGAGTTCTCCGAGGCCAGCTACCCGCAGTCGATCCCCGACTTTCCCCTGGCCGAACGGCTGCGGCAGTCCCTGGGTATTTTCAATGCTCCCTACGTGGATCGCGATCGCGAGCTGGCGCCCTTGCTGGAGAGTTTTTTCTGGCCCCGGCAGGTGAATTCGGTGATGATGATCCCCTTGACGACCGGGAACAATCTCTTCGGCTGGATCTGGCTGCTGAACATGCAGTCTTACCGTTTTAGCTCGGCGGAGATCGAGCTGGCTGTGACGATCTGTAACCAGGCTGCGGCGGCCGTGCAGAACGCACGCCTGTATGCCGAGACGCGCAGCCTGAAAGACGAGCTGGAACAACGGGTGGAAGAACGCACCAGCCAGCTGCGCCGCGAGCACCAGAACACACAAACCTTGTTGAACACCATCACCGAGCTGTCCAACAGCCTGGACATGGACCAGGTGCTCAACCGTACGTTGAGCGTGATCAACGAGTCGATGGGCGTGGAATACAGCCTTATCTTCCTGAGCGGCGAGGGCCTGCGTGTGTACCAGAAAGTCAACGTAGACGATCTGGCCGCCTACGAAGAGGAAGACGACCGCCTGGAATTCTTCCAGAAGATCTCCGACCGGGTGGTGCGGGATCGCAAGGCGATTTTGATCGAAGACTTGACCCTCGATCCCCGGTGGGACTACCGCGAGGCCTTATCCCTGCCGTATCGCAGCGTAATCGCCGTCCCGCTGGTTTTGGGGGAGAGCATCTTTGGATCGCTGTTGATCTTCCACCACGATCCTGGTTATTTCAAAGAAGAGCAGGTGCTGCTCTCGGAGGCTACCGCCCGCCAGATGAGCATTGCCCTGAACAATGCCGAATTGTTCAAGCTCATCCAGGAACAGGCCAGCCACCTCGGCAATATGGCGCGCGTGCAGCAGATCGAGGCCAGCCGTTCGCGGGCTATTTTGGAGGCGGTGGCGGACGGTGTCCTGGTCACCGACGAAAGCAGTACCATCACCCTGTTCAACGCTTCTGCGGAGAGCATCCTGGGATTGAGCGCCGGGGACGTCGTGGGACAGCCGCTGGAACATTTCTCCGGCTTGTTTGGTAAGGCTGCCCAGAGCTGGATGTTTACGATCGACAACTGGTCGAGCCACTTTGGCTCCACGGCCAACGAGATCTACGCCGAACAGATCGTCCTGGACGATCAGAAAGTCGTGGCGGTCAGCCTGGCGCCGGTGACCTGGCGCTCGCAGTTCCTGGGCACGGTTTCTATCTTCCGGGATATCTCCCACGAAGTGCTGGTGGACCGGTTGAAGTCGGAATTCATCGCCAACATCAGCCACGAGCTGCGCACGCCGATGACCTCGATCAAAGGTTACGTAGAGATCATGCTCATGGGCGTCTCGGGAACGCTCAACCCGCAACAGACGCGTTTCTTGCAGATCGTCAAAGGCAACACGGAGCGCCTGACGGCCCTGGTCAATGGCCTGTTAGACATCTCCGGCATCGAATCCGGGCGCATCAACCTGGCTTTCCAGCCGGTAGACTTGCGCGAAGTGGCCGAGGACGTGGTCTCAGACATCCTGCGGCGCTCGCGTGAGGAAAACAAGCTGATGTCCATCCTGCTGGATATTCCCGGCGATTTACCGGCGGTACGCGCCGATTTCGATCGGGCGCGCCAGGTTTTGGCCAACCTGATCAGCAATGGTTACAACTACACGCCGGCCGGCGGTGAAGTGCGCGTGCGCATGCGCCGCAATGGCTCGGAAGTACAGGTGGAAGTCCGTGACAATGGAATTGGTATCTCTGCCAGGGACCAGGGCCGCATCTTCGAACGTTTTTACCGGGGGGAGGATCCGTTGGTCCTGGCGACCGCGGGCACCGGGCTGGGGTTGTCGCTCAGCAAAACGTTGATCGAGATGCATTCTGGAAAGATCTGGTTTTACAACAACGGTGGCCCGGGTGAGGGAAGCACGTTTTGCTTTACCCTCCCGGTTTACCAGTATGAGGGTGAGGAATGGCAAAGATCCTGATCGCAGAAGACGAACAAGACATACGGGATCTGGTAGCTTTTACCTTACGGTATGCCGGTCACGAGGTGGTTGCCGTAGGGGATGGCGCTGAAGCCGTCGAAAAAGCCAGGGTGATGCATCCCGACCTGGTTTTGTTAGACGTACGCATGCCCCGCATGAATGGATATGACGCCTGCCGCAGCATCAAATCGGATCCACAAACGCAAGACATCCCCGTGGTATTTCTGTCTGCCAAAGGCCAGGAATCCGAGATCGAGACGGGTTTCAGCGCGGGGGCCCTGGATTATCTACTCAAACCATTCGCTCCAGACGATTTGAATCGCCGGGTCAATGAGCTACTAGAACAGAGCATGGGCGGGAGAAACCAGTGAGATGAGCGCAATCCTGATCGATAGGGAGATCGTACATTACGAAGCGCTGGGGCGAGGCCGGCCGTTGATCTTTATCCATGGTTGGGTGGGGTCCTGGCGGTATTGGATTCCGGTGATGCAGGCCGTGTCGGTCCAGTATCGCGCCTATGGCGTCGACCTGTGGGGTTTCGGCGACACGGCCAAGTTTACGTCCGGTTATGCCCTGGAAGAACAGGTTACCCTGGTGGAGCGCTTTATGTACGAGATGGGCCTGATGCGCGTGGCGCTGGTGGGGCACGGCCTGGGGGCGGTGGTTAGCCTGCTGTACGCCCTGCGCAACCCGGAGAGCGTGGATCGCCTGTTTGTGGTGGGGTATCCCTTCGAGAGTAAGTTGATCCATTCGCGGCTGCGTAACTCGCCGCCGCAATCATTGGCCGATTGGCTCCTGGATCGCTCTTCCCTGTCCGAAAGCGTGCGTAGCGACGTTCCCAAGACGGACGCCCAGGCGATTGCCGCTTCTTTGAGCAGCATCGAGCACCTCGCTCTGCTCGAACAAATGCAGTCCTTGACCATCCCCAGTGTATGGGTACACGGGCAGAACGACCCGGCCATCCCCGCGCCAGGGCAAGACGTGCTCGCGACCCTGCCGGAGACCGCCCACGCGGTGCTGTTCGAGGAGTCCGGTCACTTTCCTATGCTGGAGGAAAGCAGCAAGTTCAACCGAATGCTGATGGATTTCCTGGACCTGCCCTCCGGGGCCAGCCCCCGGCAGCTACAGGTCAAGGAAGAGTGGAAACGCCGTGTACGCTGAGAGTGGGGGAAGACTGCCCCAATGATTGGGGCAGAAGCCAGTCGTACTGGCCGGTGTTGATTTCCCAGATGGCTTTTAGCCGTTCTGGGTCGGTCAGTTTTCCCTGGGTAATCAATTTGAGCTGGTCATAATAGCTTGCCAGGTGCGGGTCGACGATCTGGTTGCTCCCGGTCTCGATGGATTCGATGTACCCGGGGGGAATGGCGCGGGCGAAGTGGCCGATGCGCCAGCCATCTGCCTGTTCGGCGGGCAGGCGGGCCAGCAGCGGGTCACACAGGGCCAGCTGGTCGATGATGTGCACTTGCGGCCCGGCGAAGTAGCCCAGGAAGCCGACCGCTTCGCCCACTACGACGGCATAGCCGGGCTCATCGTGATATTTCTCCCCCAGCTCGCGCCAGGGGTGTTCGGGTAGATCCGGGTGGCTGCGGGCGCGCATCAATCCGGTAGCCAGGGAATAGTACAGGCGCTCGTCCGAAATGCCGTGCGAGTCCCGGGTGGAGCTTTGCGGGTCGCGCTGGATCTCCAGCGTCAGCGTGCGGTAGGTTGGCAGGGGCGCGGCCAAACCGAGCAGCAAGACCAGCCCACCGGCCGTGTAGAGGACCGGGCGAGGCAGGGCCCCCAGGTCAGCCCTGGCGATGAGGATGACGGCGACCAGCAAGGGGGCGGCCAGGAAGCGTCCGCTCATGAAGTCACCGCCGATTTTCAGCACGTAGGCCAGATACAGGATGGCGCCCAGGGCGACGACCCGGTGTTCGGGCTTGCGAGAGAGGACGGCCAGGATACAGGCCGCCAGGATGGCGGCTAGGGTCAGGGGATCATGGCGCAGCGAGTTTTGGAAATAATACAGCCCTTGCTGGAGCAGCTCAAGGGTGGGAATGCCGGTATTTAACTTCGCATAGGCAGTGTTGGGAAAGAGGAACCCGTAGTAAAAAAGGGAAAACAATTCCCACACCAGGGTGGGGACCTGCCCGGCGATCAAGGGTGGCAGTGAACGCCAGCCGCCGCGCACGGCCAGGTAGACCAGGGGCGGCAGGATGAGCAGGCAAAGGTCCTGGCGGTTCAGGATCAGCAGCGAGGCGGTCAGGGAGAGGGCCCATAGCCCGCGACGGTCTTTGGGTAGCTTGAAAAACAGGATGAAGAAGACTACCAGCAGCAGGTGGGAGAGCGGGTTTTCCAGGCCGGAAGTGGAATAGTCCACGTAGGCGTTCGATAGGCTGAGGATCACCAGCCCGGGCAGGGCTGCCAGCAGGCGGGGGGCAATCTTGAAACTGTACAGACCGGCGGCCAGGGTGGACAGGCCGATCGACACCCCAATGACGGTGAAGTAAAACTCGTGGGTCAGGGCGTAGCACAAGCTGACCAGAAACATCCACAGGGGGTGGGTATACGATTGCACCCGTTCGGAAACGTTCCAGGCCAGTGGGAAGCCATGCATCCAGTTATCGATGGTGCGGAAGGTAATGTATGCATCGTCGCCCAGCCAGGCGCGATGCGTGAGGATGGCAGCGTACATCAGGATAGCGGCCAGGACCGCCAGGAGCGGCAGCCGGGAGAGCACGGGCGGGCGTGTGTGAGGATGCGTACGGACGGTCATAGATGGATATACCAGGCGCATCTATTTTACCTCATTCACAGCGCTCCCTTGCCCGCGGTTGTTTGCAAAGTTGCCTGGCAAAAATGGGGATTGGGGGCGTTGGGCCGGCCATTTGGCCGGCCCAACGCCCCGTAAAGATTCTTCAGCGCCCGGAAATGCACCCTGTGGGCACAATGCTCTGTTTCTATAAGAGGGGGAGGTGGTTAAAAAGGCATGCGAGTGCCACG